>JAEZIH010000138.1 GCA_023416055.1 Pseudomonadota bacterium
CGGCGTTGAGCCGCTCGAGGGCCTCGGGCGCGTTTTCGGCGGTGCGGACCTCCAGCCCCAGTTCCTCCAGAAGCTCCTGGGCCACGGCGGCGACGCCGGCGTCGTCCTCGACCAGCAGCAGGCGGCGCCCTGCGGTCATGGTGCGCACCTGATCGGCGGGAATGTCGCCCTCCGCTTCGCCGGCGGGGGCGAGAGGCGGCAGATACAGGCTGATGGTCGTGCCCTCGCCAGGGGTGGAGGTCACCCGCACGCCGCCGCCGCTCTGCCGCGCGAAGCCGTAGACCTGGCTGAGGCCGAGTCCGGTGCCCTTGCCGACGGGCTTGGTGGTGAAGAAGGGTTCGAAGACCCGCTCCATAACCTCGGGGCTCATGCCCGAGCCGTTGTCGGACACAGAGATGCAGATGTAGGTCCCGGCGGCGAGCTCGGGGATCTCGCCAGGCTCGACGGTGACCGGGCCGGTCTGGACGACGACCTGGCCGCTGTCGCCGAGGGCGTCGCGCGCGTTGACCACGAGGTTCAGCAGGGCGGCCTCGAACTGGGCCGGGTCGACGCTGACGCGGGCGCCGCCGCGCTTGAGCTTGAGCTTGAAGTCGATCGCCTCGCCGAGGGCCCGGCGGAGCAGGGGCTCGCTCTCGCGGATCAGGGCGTTCAGGTCGGTGGCCTCGGGGCGGAGAGCCTGGCGGCGCGAGAAGGCCAGCAGCTGGTGGGTCAGGCGCTCGCCACGCCGCGCCGCGGCGAGGGCGGCCTCGCCCATCTTCTTCTGACGCGCCGCGTCGCCGGGCGCCTTGAGCATCATGTCCAGGGCGCCGATGACCACGGTCAGCAGGTTGTTGAAGTCGTGGGCGACGCCGCCGGTGAGGCGGCCCACGGCCTCCATGCGCTGGGCATGCATCAGGTCGGCCTCGGCCTTGGCCTTCTCGGCCAGCGCCTCGCCGACGCGCTCCTCGAGCAGTTCATTGATCCGCTTGAGGTCGTTTTCGGCGCGCTTGGCCTCGGTGACGTCGAAAGCCACGCCGACGAAGCCGATGACCTCGTCCTTGGCTCCGAAACGCGGGCGGGAGAAGGACTTCAGCCAGCGGTATTCGCCGTCGCTGCGACGGTAGCGAGCTTCCATGGAAAAGGGCTGGCCCGAGGCCTCCCCGGCCTCCGACTCGGCCAGGACGCGGTCCTGGTCGTCGGGGTGGATGATGGCGCGCCAGTCCAGCAGGCGGGCCTCTTCGTAGGTCCCCCCGCTGTAGGCGACATAGGCCTGGTTGACGAAGGCGCGGCTGCGGTCCTGCTGGGTGACCCAGATCAGCACCGGGGCGGTGTCGGCGATGGCGCGGAAGCGCTCCTCGCTTTCGCGCAGCTCGGCCTCGGCGCGGGTGCGCTCGATCTCGGTCCAGGTGCGGCCGGCGACCTCCTGCAGCAGTTCGATCTCCTCGTCGGTCCAGTCGCGAACGCGGGAGTCGTGGGCGTAGAGGAAGGCCCGCAGCCGGCCGCCGCGGATCAGCGGCGCGCGGATCAGGGAGCGGGTCTGCAGCCGCTCGAAGGCGTCCAGCGCCTCGCAGGTGCGGGCGTCCTCGCGCACGTCGGGGATGCGGATGACCTGGCCGGCGGCGAGGTCGGTGATCAGCCCAGCCCCGAAGGCGTCGAGGGCGAATTCGCCCTGGGCGCTGACCACGTCGGCCGTCCAGTCGCGGCTCATGGCGACCTGGCCGCGCTCCTGGTCGATCTCGCCGTAGCCGACCCGCTGCACCTTCAGGTGCGAACCAAGGGCGCGCTCGACCTCGGCCATGATTTCTTCCGAGGACGCCAGGTCCCGGAGGGAGTCGGCGAGGCCGAGCAGGAAGGTCTGGCGACGCTCCTGGCGCGCCATGGCCTCGATCGCCTCGTGGCTGTCGGTGACGTCGAAGGACATGCCGACGTAGCCCATGAAGGCGCCGTCGGCGGCGAAGCGCGGATTGACCGCCACCCGCATCCAGCGCCACAGGCCGTCGGCGCGGCGGAAGCGGACCTCGAACCCGTAGGCGCGGCGCCGGGGGCGGCCCCTGGCGTGAGCGGTCTCGGCCGTGGGCACGTCGTCGGGATGCACGACCTCGCGCCAGAACTCGCCGGTGATCCGGTCCGCGGGCTTGCCGTAGAAGTCGACGAGCGCCGCGTTGACGAATTCGACCTCGCCGTCGGCGTTGGTCAGCCAGACCGGCGCCGGCGCCGTGTCGGCCATAAGGCGGAAGCGGGCCTCGCTCTCGCGGAGGGCGGCCTCGGCCGCCTTGGCGCCGGAGATGTCGACCACCACGGCGATGTAGCCCTCGACCTCGCCGTGCGGGGCGGTGAGGGCCCGGAGGCTGATGACCACCCAGACCACCGAGCCGTCGGGACGGATGTAGCGCTTCTCCAGCTGGGCCCCGCCTTCGCGCCGCGCCTGTTCGAGGGCGCGACGGGTGGGTTCGATGTCGTCGGGGTGGCTGACGGCCTCGGTGCTCAGGCCGGTGATCTGGTCGTGGGGCACGCCGGCGATCTCGGCGTAGCGGGCGTTGGCGTTGAGGATGGCGCCGTCGAGCGCGACGCGGGCGATCCCGGCCGAGGCCTGGTTGACCATGGCGTGGAGCTGGGCTTCGCGTTCCAGCAGGGCCGCCTCGGCCTGGCGCGCCTCGGTGACGTCGACGTTGACCCCGATCATGCCGAGGAAGCGGCCGTCGACGCCGATCCGCGGGCGGGCCTCGGTATGCAGGGTTCGCCACTCGCCGTCGGAGCGGCGGAAGCGGCCCTCCACCTCGAAGGGCGCGGCGCGGCTGACGGCGTCCTGCGTGGTGGCGGCCACCCGCTCCCGGTCCTCGTCATGCACGAAGGCCATGAAGTCGACGGGGCCGGTCGGCTCGGCCAGGCCCCAGAACCGGCGGAGGGCGAGGTTCAGGTGCACGCAGCGGCCCTGTTCGTCGCTCATCCACAACATCACCGGGGCCTGCTCGCTGATCAGGTGGAGGCGGTGTTCGCTGTCGGTGATGCGGTCGGCCGACAGGCGCAGGGCGTCGACTGTTTCGTCCAGCCGCCAGAGCACCTTGCGCAGGGCGGCCCCCACGAAGGTCGAGAACAGGCCCACGATGAGGAAGTTGGCGGTGGCGACCTCGCTGATATGGCCCAGGACCCCGCCGCCGACGCCGCTCATCCCGACGATGAGCCAACCGCCGACCAGGCAGGCCGCCATGGCCGTCAGGCCCGCAACCCGCCCGCCCGCCAGGGCCGCGACGATCACCGCGGGCAGCAGGATCATGAAGCCGGCGACCTCGGCGTAGAATGTGGAGAGGGCGACCCGGACCAGCAACATGACCACGGCGCAGGCCAGGCCGATGAGCATCGAGGCCCACCACCCGCGCGGACGCAGCCGCGCCAGGCGGGTCACGCCGGCGTCGATATCCAGAAGCCGCTGAAAGACCCCGACAGCGCTCAAATATCCACCCCCCGCAGCGCCTGCTGCACACTGCAACGTATTGGCGTGACTTGCGTTCCGGCAAGCGCCGCCTTGCCGCAACCCGGGAGGGCGCTTGCGTCGGGACCGGCCGCGCCCATTTCTGGAGCCAGCACCGACAATCCGAGGAGCCCCCTGATGTCAGCGACGATCGATACCGGCCTGAGCAAGACCGAGCGCACGGGCGTGGCGGAGGAATTGACCAAGGTCCTCGCCGACAGCTTCGCCGTCTACCTGAAGACCCATGGCTATCACTGGAACGTCCGCGGGCCGGAGTTCTTCAGCTTTCACAACCTGCTGGAACAGCAATACCGCGACATCTGGGCGGCGCTGGACGACATCGCCGAGCGCATTCGCGCCCTCGGCGTGCTGGCGCCGCAGAGCTATTCGGCCTTCGGCAACCTGACCTCCATCAAGGACGGCGACCCCGAGAAGGAGGCGACGGCCATGCTGAAGGAGCTGATGCAGGACCATGAGACCCTGATCGCCAGCGCGCGCCGCGCCTTCGAGGCCGCGGACGCCGCCGGGGACGAGGCCTCGGCCGATCTGATGACCCAGCGTCTGGCCGCGCACGAAAAATTCGCCTGGATGCTGCGTTCCACCCTCGGCGGGCGCTGAAGGTTGACCGAGCGGCGATTTTTCGCCTGAAAACCGCCGTGCTTGGCGGGTAGCCGGAAGGGTTCCGGCGCTACGCCGGAGCTGGGAGCCGCGTTTGGCCGGGATCGACTGGACAGGGATGCTGAGGCAGGGACGCCGGTTCGCCGCCGCCGTCCCCGCGGCGCTGGCCGCCATCGGCGTCGCCATGGCCGCCAGCTCGACCCCGCGCCCCGAGATCGACACCCGCGCCGAGGCCGTGCGTCGCGTTACGCACGGCGACCTCGGAGAGAAGGGGCTGGCCGCCCTGACAGCGCGGATGACCCCGTCGCAGCTGGCCGTCGCTCTGCGGCATGACCCGTCGGACCGGCGCGCGGCCCTGTACGGCCTGACGCCGGGATGGGAGAGCCTGTCGCTGGGCGGCAAGCCGTCGCTCGATTTCGGCGCGACCGGACTTGAGGCGCAGCAGCTCAACGCCGCCATGCCGGTGTCGGGTCTGCTCCGGCCGGTGCGTCCCTTCGAGTTCAAGCCAGCCACGGCCGAGGACCGCCGCCGGGCGGTGCGCTGCCTGACCCAGGCGGTTTATTACGAGGCGGCGCTCGAGCCGACTGAGGGGCAGGAGGCGGTGGCGCAGGTGGTGCTGAACCGCGTGCGCGATCCCAACTATCCGAACTCCATCTGCGGGGTCGTCTACGAGGGCGCGGAGCGGGTCACCGGCTGCCAGTTCAGCTTCACCTGCGACGGCGCCCTGGGGCAGGCGCCCGTGGCCTGGGCCTGGGACCGCGCCGCCCGCGTGGCAGAGCGGGCCCTGAGCGGCTACGTGGCGACCCGCGTGGGGACCGCCACCCACTATCACGCCAACTACGTGCACCCGTGGTGGGCGCCGACGCTGAACAAGCTGACCCAGATCGGGGCGCACATCTTCTATCGCTGGAAGGGCGTCTACGGGGAGCCGGCGGCCTTCCGCCAGGCCTATTCGGGCCGCGAGCCGCGCATCGACGAGGCGCGCTTCGCCCGGCCGCGCCTGCAGATCGCTTCGGCCACGGAGGCCGAGGCCGACCTCGCCGAGGCGGCGGCGGAGGGCAAGTCGGCCACCCGAAGGGTGGTCATCGACGGCCAAACGCGCGTGGTCGGCGTGGTGTCGCTGGGCGGCCGCCGCCAGGCCACGGCCGAGCAGATCGCCGAGATCAACGAGCGCCTCGCCGCCTTCGAGGCCCCCAAGCCCGCGCCGGCGCCGGCCGCGCCTCCGCCGGGTGTGACGGCGATGGAAGTCGAGGAGATCGGCCGTCCGGCCTCCTGACTATTTTTCATTGCAACGCTTGGTGGGGGTTGCGCATTGATGCAGTCCTCCCGAGTGCGCCGTCCCTTTTTGAGGCTCCGTGACCCAGACCGATCCGAACGGCGACTCCTCCGTCGAGCGCCAGCTGGCACTGACCGTCCAGGCCCTGGCCGAAAGCGAGGCCCGCTTTCGCGCCATCGCCGACTCGATGCCGCAGATGGTGTGGTCCACCCGCCCCGACGGCTTCCACGACTACTATAACGCCCGCTGGTACGAGTTCACGGGCGTGCCCGAGGGCTCGACCGACGGCGAGGCCTGGAACGGGATGTTCCATCCGGACGATCGGGAGCGGGCGTTCGCTCTGTGGCGGCGTTGCCTGGAGACCGGGGACCCTTATGAGATCGAGTACCGCCTGCGCCGCCACGATGGCGTCTATCGCTGGACGCTGGGCCGGGCGCGGCCGATCCGCAACGAGGCGGGCGAGATCACCCGCTGGTTCGGGACCTGCACCGACATCGACGACCTGAAGCGGTCCGACCAGGCCAAGGAACTGCTCAGCCAGGAACTGAGCCACCGCATCAAGAACATCTTCGCCGTGGTCTCGGCGCTGATCGCCCTGTCGGCGCGGCAGCATCCGGAGGCCAAGGCCTTCGCCGACGC
>JAEZIH010000188.1 GCA_023416055.1 Pseudomonadota bacterium
ACCGAACGGGCGGCGGCCAGCGACTGGGCGGCGGCGACGCCGTCCTCGAAGCTCTTCTTGCCGTAGGCCAGGGTCTGGGCCGAGATGGCCTCGGCGCCCTTCTGGGCGGCGGTGGCCGAGGCGACCAAGGCCTCGAGGTTCTTCTTGCCTTCGGCGTTCAGCTCGGCGAGGCCGGCGACCGACTTGTCGGCGGCTTCGCGGAACGCCTGGGCGCCAGCGGCCTGCATCTTTTCAGCCTGGGCCTGGACCTTGTCGGCGGCGGCCTTGGCGGCGTCGGCGGTCTTCTTCACGGTTTCGGCGTTGTCGGCCATGGTGAGTCTCCTCGCGGCGGAGCCGCTCTGATGGCTTTGCGGCGGAGTCCTCCGTCGCTACAGAGCCCCATATGGTGCACCTGCGAAGAAAGGTCAAGGGCGTTTTGTGCAGCGCACCATCGCGCCCGCGCCGGTTGAGTCCGCTTCACAAGTTTGTTGACGGCTTGTTTACCCTCACGAAACTCGAACGTCGCATGTTAGCTTTTCGTCTGCGTCGCGTGGTGGGGCCGCCGTCGCACAGGAAAGTGAGAGGCCTGCGCTTGCCGATTTTCGCCCTGATCCGCCGTGGTTTGCTGTCGCTGATGCTGGTCGCCGCCCTGGTGGCGACCCCTTCGACCGCGCCGCTTTCCGCCCAGGAGAACACCAAGTACGCGGCCATCGTCGTGGACGCCGAGTCCGGCGAGGTCCTGTTCGCGCGATACGCCGACAGTCCGCGCTATCCGGCCTCGATCACCAAGGTCATGACCCTGTACCTGACCTTCGAGGCCCTGACCGAGGGCAAGGTCAAGCTGGACGACGTCCTGACCATCTCGCCCCGCGCGGCCAGCCAGCCGCCTTCCAAGCTGGGCCTCGCGGCTGGCCAGACCATCACCCTCGACAACGCCATGAAGGCCACGGCGGTGCGCAGCGCCAACGACATGGCCATGGCCATCGCCGAGCACGTCGGCGGCTCGCAGGACCGCTTCGCCGCCCAGATGACGCTGAAGGCGCGCGAGCTGGGCATGACCCAGACCCGCTATGTAAATCCGAACGGCCTGCCCGACGCGCGGCAGGTCACCTCGGCCCGCGATCTGGCCATCCTGGCCCGCGCCGTGATGCGCGACTATCCGCAGTACTACCGGTATTTCGGCCTGCACGACTGGGTCTACGAGGGCCGCGAGTACCGCAACACCAACGGCCTGCTGCGCACCGAGCTCGGCTATGACGGCATGAAGACCGGCTACACCAACGCCTCGGGCTACAACCTCGCCGCCTCGGCCGTGCGCGACGGCAAGCGGCTGATCACCATCGTCCTGGGCGGCCGCACCACCGCCAGCCGCAACGCCCACGTCGCCGAGCTGATGAGCACCGGCTTCGAGGTCGAACGCCTGCGGCGCTCGGGTCAGACGATCCAGATCGCCCAGACCTATTTCGAGCAGAAGGGCTTCGGCATCGGGTCGGACAACTCGGCGCCCGTCCAGTACGCCTCGGCGGCGGAAGAGGAGCCGACCGCGGTCACCTACGCCTCGCTGCCCACCGCACCTGCCCAGCCGACTTCAGTTACTCCGCCCCCGTCCGAGGAGCGCACCGTCGCCGCCCTGCTGCGCGCCCAGGGATCGTCCGACGTGACGGCCGCCCTCAACGGCGCCGCAGCCGCCCCTGCGCCGCGCACCCCGCCCCGCGCGCCGGCCCGCGAGACCGGCGGCCGCTGGGCCGTCCAGGTCGGCGCCTTCCGTGACGAGAAGGTCGCGCGCGACTGGCTGACCGAGGTGCAACGCCGCTTCCGCAGCCAGTTCTCGGCCGCCGAGCGCACCGTCCAGAACGCCGAAGGCTGGTACCGCTCGCGCTTCACCGGCATGAGCGAACAGGCCGCCCAGGCCGCCTGCGCCACCCTGGCCGAGCGCCGCGTCACCTGCATGGTGGTGCGGCCGCAGTAGCCGGGACTTGGCCTGCATCCTGAAACAGGCCTAACCTCCGAACGCGGTTCGGGGGGAGCGGCGCGATGAGTGTCTTCGAGTACACTTCGGTCCTGGCCTCGATCCTCATCGGCCTGGCCCTGGTCGACGTGCTGGTCAGCTTCAACCGCCTGATCCGTGCAGGGCGTCAGGTGCGTTGGCATTGGGCCCCGGTGGTCGCCGCGGTGCTGGTGGTCCTGCCCCTGATCCAGATCTGGTGGAGCCTGTACCAGCCGGAGGGCGGCGCCGTGACCATGGGCCAGTTCCTGCCGCTGTTCGTCGAGCTGGTCATCCTGTTCTTGCTGGCCGCCGCCGCCCTGCCGGACGAGGTCCCGCCCGAGGGGGTCAACTGAGGGCCTACTACGACCGCAACGGCCGCTACTTCTGGGGCCTGTTCGCCGCCGCCCTGGGCTGGCTGCTGTTCGTCGACATCGTAGAGAACGCCCTGAACGGGACGGTGCTGGAGTTCCTCAGCCAGCGCATCGTCGACTTCGCCGTGCTGGCCGTCTTCGTCTCGCTGGTCTTCGTGCGGCGGCTGTGGTGGCACGCGGTGTCGCTGCTGCTGCTCAGCTCAGGCCCGATCGGCTGGCTGTCGCGGTCGCTGGGCTAGACCCGCCGCGCCTTTTCCCCTATAGCCCCCGCCTTTCCAGGGCTTCGGTCCTGACGCGGAGATCCAAAGGGTTCGGGAAGTCATCCCGGCCGCCGCTTCAGGAGCCATCGTGGACGGACTACCCGGTCCCTCCGCGCCGACGTCCGCCAAGGGAGAACACCGCATGGCTCTTTACGAGCACACGGTCATGACGCGCCAGGATATCAGCGCGCAACAGGCCGAAGCGCTGAACGACACCATCAAGGGCTTGATCGAACAGGGCGGCGGCTCCGTCGCCAAGATCGAGTACTGGGGTCTGCGCAACCTGACCTACCGGGTCAAGAAGAACCGCAAGGCGCACTATTCGCTGCTCGCCGTCGACTGCCCGCCCGCCGCCATGGCCGAGGTCGAGCGTCAGCTGTCGATCAACGAGGACGTGCTGCGCTGGCTGACCGTCCGCGTCGAGGAACTCGACCTGGAACTTTCGCCCCTGCTGGCCCGCCGCGAGCGCGAGCGTGAACGCGAGCGCGAACGCGCCCCGCGTGAAGACGCCGCCGAAGCCGAATAAGGAAACCGGATCATGACCGACACCAACGCCCCGACCCCGGGCGCGCCGGCCGGCTCCGGCCCGGCCCGCCGTCCCTTCTATCGCCGCCGCAAGGTGTGCCCGTTCTCCGGCGCCAACGCTCCGAAGATCGACTACAAGGACGTCAAGCTGCTGCAGCGCTACATCAGCGAACGCGGCAAGATCGTCCCGTCGCGCATCACGGCCGTCTCCCAGAAGAAGCAGCGCGAACTGGCCAAGGCCATCAAGCGCGCCCGCTATCTGGCCCTCCTGCCCTACGTGGTGAAGTAAGATGAAGGTCGTTCTGCTTGAACGCGTCGAGAACCTCGGCGCCATCGGCGACGTCGTGTCCGTCAAGGACGGCTTCGCCCGTAACTTCCTTCTGCCGCGCGACAAGGCCCGCCGGGCCACCGCCGCCAACCTGAAGGCCTTCGAAGTCGAGCGCGCCGCCATCGAGGCGCGTAACGAGAAGAACAAGGCCGACGCGCAGAAGGTCGCCGACAAGATCGACGGCCAGACCTACGTCATGATCCGCCAGGCGGGTGAGACCGGTCAGCTGTACGGTTCGGTCGCCGGCCGCGACGTCGCCGAGGCTGTCCAGGCCGAAGGCGGCAAGGTCGAGCGCTCGCAGGTCGTCCTGAACAACGCCATCAAGACCCTGGGCGTCCACGAAGTGCTGGTTCGCCTGCACGCCGAGGTCACCGCCACGGTCAAGATCAACGTGGCGCGTTCGGCCGACGAGGCCGAGCGTCAGGCTCGCGGCGAGGACGTGATCCGTGCGCAGTTCGACGACGAGCGCCTGGCCGCCGAACAGGCCGCCCAGGACATGATCGCCGGCGGCGCCGGCCAGCAGGAGAACCTGGGCGCCGAAGCCTGAGGTCTTCCACGCTGGAGACGAAACGAGGGGCGCGGCCGGCGACGGCGGCGCCCCTTTTTGTGCCTCGCGCGCCCCGGCTTGTCCGGTTGCGGACCGGCGGGCAATGTCCCGGCCGGGAGGGAGGGTTCATGCGTATTGTCGTCATCCCGGCCCTGGCGGCCGTCATTCTCGCCGCCGGCCCCGCCGCGACCCAGACCGGCGCCGACCTGGACTCCTTCGTGGCGCGCGCCAACCGCATCCCGTTCAACGCCGCGGCCATGCTGAGGCCCGACGCCCATCGGCTGAAGGGCGAGGCCGAACGCGCCTTCAGCGCCGTCCAGCGCGAAATCCGCAGCGCCCGCGCCGCCGGCCGGACGCCTCTGGCCTGCCCGCCGGAGCGTATCGAGATCAATCCGCGGCAGGTGCTCGAATACCTTAACGGCATCCCGCAGGCGCGGAGGCGCAGCATGACGGTGACCGACGGCATCCGCGCCTGGATGGTTTCTCGGTATCCGTGTTCAGCCTGATCGCGGCTGATCCGTCAGCGGAATTCCGGACTGCCCACAATCGCCCGTCGATTATCCCTAGCCGCCGATGCGTCCGACCCTGACGCAGGGCGGCGGCATGGGTAAGAGATGAGCCCGATGAACGCCCTCGCCCCCGTCTCCTTCCCGAGCCCGATGGACTCCTCGTCCATCCCGTCCCTGCCGCACAACCTCGAGGCCGAACAGGCGCTGCTGGGCGCGCTGATGTTCGACAACGCCGTGTTCGAAAGGCTGTCGGACCGGCTGCGCGGCAGCCATTTCTACGAGCCCTTCCACCAGCGGCTCTACGACGCCATCGAGGACCACATCCGCCAGGGCCTGCTGGCCGAGCCGACCATCCTGATGGAGCGGTTCAAGCAGGATCCGGCCTTCCAGGAATTCGGCGGCCTGCGCTACCTCGCCGACCTGGTGGACCGCGCCCCGCCGGCGGCCAACGCCCCCGACTACGCCCGCGTGGTCTACGACCTGGCCCTGCGCCGCGACCTGATCCGCATCGGCGGGGAGATCATCAAGGAGGCCCCCTCCCCCGAAACCGCCGCCATCGACCAGATCGAGAGCGCCGAACAGCAGCTCTACAGCCTGGCCGAGACCGGCAAGCCGTCCTCGGGCTTCGTGTCGTTCAGCCAGGCCCTGTCGGGCGCGGTGCAGATGGCCGCCGAGGCCTACCAGCGCGACGGCAAGCTGGC
>JAEZIH010000204.1 GCA_023416055.1 Pseudomonadota bacterium
TCTTCACCCCGGCCGGCGCAGTCGCCGCCGCGACCGGCGCCCCGGCCTCCGACTTCGAACCGGCCCCGGGCAAGCCCCTGCTCGCCGCGGACGGCGGGGCCCTGCTGATCTCCCGTCCCCTGCCCGACGGCGGGCGGCTGGTCGGCCGCGCGACCCTGCCCTCGCTGAGGACCACCGACGGCGTGGAGCTCGGCCTGCTCTCCGGACCACGCACCCTGCTGACCGGAGGACCGGCGCAGGAGGCGAGGCTGGCGCTCGACGCCGCCCCGGCCGACGGCCAGGGCGCGGGCAAGACGATCAAGCTGGCCGACGGGGCCGTGCGCCGCACCAGCGTGGCGGTCGGCGACACGGGGGTGATGGCTGTCGCCTCCACGCCGGTCAGCGTCGGCGCCGGCGCCCTGATGGACAACGCCTGGGTGCTGACCGCCCCCTTCATCATCGGCGTGCTGGTGCTGCTGCTGGCCAAGCTGCAGGAACGCAAGCAGGTCGGCATCAGCCGCGAATGGGCCGCCTCCGAGCGGCGCTTCCGCGGCGCGGTCGAGGCGGCGCGCTGCGGCGTCTGGGACTGGGACCTCCAGAGCGGCCAGATCCAGCTGTCCGACTACATGGCCGACCTGATGGGGCTGGACCGCACCGGAACGGTCACGGCCGAGGCCTTCATGGAGCGCATCCATCCCCGCTATCGCGACGCGGTGGCCCACGCCCTGCGCCAGGCCGAGACCTTCGGCGCCTTCGAGGTCAGCTTCCCGGTGCCCGATCCCCAGGGCCGGGCGCGCTGGATCGACGCCCGCGGCCAGGCGCGTGGCGAGCGCGGCGAGGACGGCTTCAATTCCATCCTCGGCATCGCCCTGGACACCACCGAGGCGCGGCGCGCCAAGGCCCAGGCCCAGGCCGCCGAAAGCCGCCTGCGCGACGGCATCGAGAGCGTCTCCGACGCCTTCGTCCTGTTCGACCGCCACGGCCGGCTGATCCTGTCCAACCAGGCCTTCCAGGACGCCTTCGACTTTGAACCGGGCGTGCTGCGCAAGGGCGCCCTGAAGGCCGACCTGAACCGCATCGCGGCCCTCGCCATCAAGTCGGACCAGCCCGCCGCCGGCGGCCGCGCTGGGGCCCGCGAGGTGGAGCTGCACGACGGTCGCTGGCTGCAGCTGGTCGAGCGCTTCACCTCCGAGGGCGGCTCGGTGGTCTCGGCCGCCGACATCACGGCCATCAAGCAAAAGGAGGCCGAGCGCCAGCGCGCCACCGAACGCCTCCACACCACCATCTCCCAGCTGGAGGCCCGCGAGGAGGAGCTGTCGCAGCTCGCCCGGAAGTATGAGGTGGCGATGACGCGGGCGGAGGCGGCGAACCAGGCGAAGTCGGAGTTCCTCGCCAACATGAGCCACGAGCTGCGTACGCCGCTGAACGCCATCAACGGCTTCTCGGAGATCATGGCCGGCGAGATGTTCGGCCCCCTCGGCGACCCCAAATACAAGGGCTACGCCGCCGACATCCTGAAGTCCGGCCAGCACCTGCTGAGCCTGATCAACGACATCCTCGACATGGCCAAGATCGAGGCCGGCAAGCTGACCCTGCACTACGAGACGGTGTCGCTGAAGGAGGTCGTCGACGACGCCGCCCGGCTGATGCGCGGCCGCGTCGAGGAGGCAGGATTGAAGCTTCTGGTCGACGCGGCTGAACTGCCGCACATCGACGCCGACCACCGCGGTTTGAAGCAGGTCATGCTGAACCTGCTGTCCAACGCCATCAAGTTCACGCCTGAAGGCGGCGACATCGTCGTCTCGCTGTCGCGGCTGGACGACGACCGTGTGCGCGTCGCCGTCACCGACACTGGCATCGGCATCGCCGCCGAAGACCTGGGCCGCCTCGCCAAGCCCTTCGAACAGGTCGAGGGCCAGCACTCCAAGACCACCCAGGGCACCGGCCTGGGCCTGGCCCTGACCAAGTCGCTGATCGAGCTGCACGGCGGCGAGCTGATGCTGGAGAGCGAGCCGGGGCGCGGCACCACGGTCAGCTTCGACCTGCCGATCCGCCGCCCGGCCCAGACGGTCGACGAGGAGGCGGCGCGGGCCGCCGCCTGAACTCAGCGGGCCGGCGTCTGCGCCTTGGTCTCGGTCTTGTCGCGCTTGCCGCGGCGAAGGATTTCCGACAGCACCGCGCGATCGTCCGGCTCCAGCGTAGCCAGCACGGCCACGGCGTGAGTCTCGAGCCGGGCCCGGCCGCGCAGCTCGGCCGCCCGCGATTCCGCCAGCAGGGCGGCGACACGATCGGCGTCGAAGTCAGCGGAACCGGCGAGCGTCGCCGCCTGACGGCGCTTCTCGCGCGTCTCCTCGAAGTCGGGATGGGCCTCGCGCGCCGCTGTCCGCAGGGTTTCGCGAACCCGCTCGCGCACCTCGGGGCTCAACCGCTCGATCAGATTGTTGAAGGCGCGCTCCCGGGGGGCGCGGTGCTGGGCCTCCAGTCGGCGCTCGATGTCGGCGTGTCCCACCCACAGGGTCACGCCCGCCGCCGCGGCGAACAGGTTCAGGGCCACCGAGGCGGCCAGGGCGATCTTCAGGGTGCGCGAGGTCAACCGAGCACCTCCGTGTCGTCGACCCCGAGCAGAGAGGCCTGATACAGGACCGCATCCGCCTGGGCGTCGGCCGTCATATGGCCGGCCAGCATCACCCCGGCCGCCATGCCGGCGCAGGTCGCCGCCGCCCAGCCGGCTCCGAAGGCCAGCGACAGTCGATCGATCCAGACGCGCCCGGCGCGGCCGGCCCGTCCGCCGGCCTCGGCCGCCGCGGCCAGCACGCGGTCGCGCAGCTCCGTCGACACCCGCGGGGTCGGCGACCTGTGCAGCAGGGCGTCAAGGTCGCCGGCCTCGGCGAGCACCGGGTTCGCTATCCCGGGATGAGCCGCCGCGAAGGCCTCGGCCGCCGCGCGTTCGGCCTCGGGCCAGCGCCGCCGGTCGGCGCCCCAGGCCTCCAGGAGGGCGAGAAAGCGTTCCGCCGTCATCACGTTCATGCTCCTTCGGCTCCGGGCCGGTGGTCGGCCAGCGCCGCTCTCAACGCCCGCCGCCCGCGCGACAGCAGGCTCTCCAGGGCCTCGACGCTGACCTGCATCAGCGCCGCGGCCTCGATATTGCTCAGTTCCTGATAGTGGCAGAGCACGATGGCCTCGCGCTGCCGGTCGGGCAAGCGGGCCAGGGCCCCGTTCACCGCAGCCCCGACGTCGGCGGCCAGCAGGCCGCGGTCCGGGGCGGGCCCCTCGTCGCGCCGCTCGGGCACGGCGTCGGTCGGTATCTCGCGCCGACGGCGCAGCCGGTCGTAGCAGAGGTTCAGCGCCACCCGATGCAGCCAGGTGTCGAAACGGGCCTTGCCGCCGACCCAGCGCGGCGCCTGCCGCCAGGCGCGCAGCAGGGTCTCCTGCGCCACGTCCTCGGCTTCGGCCGCGTCGCCCAGCATGCGCTGGGCG
>JAEZIH010000187.1 GCA_023416055.1 Pseudomonadota bacterium
CGGCGTCCATGCTGCCGTCGGGGATCTCGCACGGGCCCGCCGCCGGCAGGACGTTGCAGATCGCCGGCGCGCCGCTGGCGGTCAGCTCGCCCAGGTCGCCCGGACGGTAGCCGCCTTCCAGCTCGACGCGCCAGTTCGGCGTGAACCGGTAGCCCAGACGGGCGAAGCCAGCCCAGTCGTCGTCGATCTCGAACTCGTCAATGCTACGGTTCGTGTCGGCCTCAGCCGTGTGCCAGCCGGCGTCAATCGCGCCGTACCAGCCGTTCGGATCGGCGGACGCAGCGCCGGCCGACAGGGCGAGGGCCCCGGCGGCGCTGGTCGCCAGAATGAGTGTCTTAACGCGCATGGGTGGATGCCCTCCGCAGCCCAAGGTGAATCGTCAGGCGGCGCACGAGCCGCCGCTCGCAACCTCATAACAGCACCGCTGGCCAAGGTCGAGACGAAGAAGGCCCGATCCGTATCAAGCGTGACCATTCGGCTACAGCACCGTGTCACTCGCCGAACGGCGGGATTTCGCCCTTCAGCCGCCGCCGGTGCGGGAGGTGGCCCGGCCTGTCCCCTCGCATACCGGGCAGGTCTCGCCGGATGTCAACGCGCCCGCCCCCAGACATTCCGGGCAGAGCGTCGCATCCGGATGCTGCAACGAGGCCGGATCGACGGGATCGGACGGCTTCAGCTCACGGTCGTCGATGTCGTGCTCGTTCATCCGGGGGGGAACGGGCGGCGGCGGCTCCGGTTTCATGATGACACGGCCCGACCTTGGCATTACGGACCCGCGGGTGATGAACGAGACAGAAGCTCAGATCGGTGGACAAGGCGCGGAGGCGCAGGGCTGGGAGACTGCCAGGACCCTGGCCGAGGCCCTCCCCTACATCCAGATCTACGACCGCAAGACCGTGGTCATCAAGTACGGCGGCCACGCCATGGGCGAGAGCGCGGTGGCCAAGCAGTTCGCCGCCGATGTGGTGCTGCTGAAGCTCATGGGCGTCAATCCGGTCGTGGTGCATGGCGGGGGCCCGCAGATCAGCGCCATGCTGGACAAGGCCGGAGTGAAGTCGTCCTTCGTGGACGGCCTGCGGGTGACCGACCAGGACACGATGCAGGTGGCCGAGATGGTCCTGTCGGGCGCGGTCAACAAGGAGATCGCCCACTGGATCACCATGGCCGGGCGCAAGGCTGACGTCCGCGGCATCGGCCTGTCGGGCAAGGACGCCGGCCTGCTGACCGTGGAGAAGACCCGACGCACCAAGCGTGATCCGGACAGCATGATCGAGCACGAGGTCGACCTAGGCTTCGTCGGCGAACCGACCCGGGTCGATCCCAAGCTGATCCGGCGGCTGCTGGAATCGGACGCCGACTGGGTGCCGGTGATCGCCCCCATCGGCGTCGCCGAGGACGGCCAGACCTACAACGTCAACGCCGACACGGTCGCCGGCGCGGTGGCCGGCGCCCTGGCCGCCAAACGCATGCTGCTGCTGACCGACGTCGCCGGCGTCAAGGGCGCGGACGGCGAGATCATCCGCCAGATGACGGTCGGGGACGCGCGCCGCCTGATCGCCGAGGGCGTCGCCACGGGCGGCATGATCCCCAAGCTTGAGACGGCCATCGCGGCGGTGGAGAGCGGGGTCGAGGCGGTGGTCATCCTGGACGGACGGCTGCCCCACGCCATGCTGGTCGAACTTTTCACCGAGCACGGCGCCGGAACCCTGGTGAAGGCGTCTTGAACGACCTGTCGCACGTCACCGCCTGGGTGTTCGACATGGACGACACCCTGTATCCGCGTGAACAGGGGCTGATGCGGCTCGTCCAGGCGCGCATCAACGCCTACGTGGTCGAAGCGGTGGGCCTTGACCCCGAGAACGCCGGGGTTCTGCAGCGCCAATTCCTGGACGAGCATGGCACCACGCTGGCAGGGCTGATGGCCAACTACACCATCGAGCCCGAGCACTTCCTGCGCGATGTCCACGACGTGCCGATGGACGGACTGGAGCCGAACCCGGAACTGGCGGAACAGCTGCGCCGCCTGCCGGGCCGCCGCTATGTCTTCACCAACGGCGCCCGCGAGTACGCTGGGCGGGTTCTCGAGCGGCTCGGCGTGACCGACTGCTTCGACGGCGTCTTCGCCATCGAGGACGCCGACCTGACGCCCAAGCCGGCCCCGTCGACGTTCCGCAGGATGATGGAGCGCTACGGCTTCGAACCCCGCTCGGCGGCCTTCTTCGAGGACACGCCGCGCAATCTGGAGCCGGCCAAGGCGCTTGGCATGGCCACCATCCTGATCGGCGACGGCCACGGCAAGCCGCTGGGCGACCATATCGACTACATCGCCCCCGACCTGCTTTCCTTCCTTTCCGAACTGACCTTCGAGGACGCCGCCGCATGAGCGCTCAGCTGGAAACCGTCATCGAGGCCGCCTGGGAAGACCGGGCCGGGATCTCTCCGTCGACGCAAGGCGAGGTGCGCCAGGCGGTCGAGCAGGCGCTCGCCCTGCTGGACTCGGGTGAGGCGCGCGTCGCCTCGCGCGGCGCGGACGGCACCTGGACCACGCATCAGTGGCTGAAGAAGGCGGTGCTGCTGTCGTTCCGCCTGAACGACAACGAGCTGGTGCGGGGCGGCGACCGCGGCCCGGCCAGCCACGCGCCCGGCGTCGGCCCGTGGTGGGACAAGGTGCCGAACAAGTTCGGCGACTGGACGGCCAACCACTACCGCGAGGCCGGCTTCCGCTCGGTGCCCGGCGCCATCGTCCGGCAGGGCGCCTACATCGCCCGCAACGTGGTGCTGATGCCCAGCTTCGTGAACATCGGGGCCTTCGTCGACGAAGGCTCCATGGTCGACGCCTGGGCCACGGTGGGCAGCTGCGCCCAGATCGGGAAGAACGTGCACCTGTCGGGCGGCGCCGGCATCGGCGGCGTGCTGGAGCCGCTGCAGGCCAATCCGACCATCATCGAGGACGGCTGCTTCATCGGCGCCCGCGCCGAGGTGGCCGAGGGCGTCATCGTGCGCGAGGGCGCGGTGCTGGCGATGGGCGTTTACCTGTCGGCCTCGACGAAGATCGTCGACCGCGCCACCGGCGAGGTGTTCCGCGGCGAGGTGCCGGCGTACAGCGTCGTCGTGCCGGGAACCCTGCCCGACCCCAACGGCGGCCCGTCGCTGTACTGCGCGGTCATCGTCAAGCGGGTCGACGCCCAGACGCGCGCCAAGACCGGGGTGAACGAGCTGCTGCGGGACTGATCAGTCCCGCCTCGCCAGCCGCACCAGCTTGCCGTTGGTCTCGTCGGTGATCGCCCAGACAGCGCCGTCGGGGCCGACAGCCACGTCCCGCACCCGCTCCCCGATGTCCGTCATCAGTCGCTCCTCGCCGACGACGCGGTTCCCCTCCAGAACCAGACGGGCGATGTGTTTCTCCTTCAGCGCCGCGACCAGCAAGTTGCCGCGCCAGCCCGGGAACATGGCCCCGTCATAGAACGTCATGCCGCCGGGAGCGATGACGGGGTCCCAGTAGTAGACCGGCTGCTCCATGCCTTCGCGCGACGTGACCCCCTCGTTGATCGCCCCTCCCCGGTACTCGATGCCGTAGGCCACGACCGGCCAGCCGTAGTTCAGACCGGCCCGGTCGAGGTTGAGTTCATCGCCGCCCCTCGTGCCGTGCTCGATGGTCCACACGGCCCCGTCGGGAGCAATGGCGACCCCCTGGACGTTTCGATGGCCCAGCGACCAGATCTCCGGCAAGGCGCCCGCGCGACCGACGAAGGGGTTGTCGGCCGGCGCAGAACCGTCGGCGTTGATGCGAATGGTCTTGCCCATGTGCGAGCCGAGGTCCTGGGCCTGCGGTCGCATCTCGGCGACCGAGCGCTCGCCGAGAGTGACGAACAGCTTGCCGTCAGGGGCGAAGGCCAGGGACGAGCCATAGTGCAGCGAGCCGTCGAAGGTCGGCATGGCGCGGAAGATGACCTGCACGTTCTCGACGCGCGCGCCGTCCTCAGACAGGCGGCCGCGGGCGACGGAGGTTGCGTTGCCGCCCTCGCGCGGTTCGGCGTAGCTCCAGTAGATCAGGCGGTCCTGACCGAAGGTCGGACCGAGGATCACATCGAGCAGCCCGCCCTGACCACGGGCGTCCACCGCGGGCAGGCCGGCGACGGGCTGGCCGACCTCTCCATCGGCGCTGATGATGCGCATCCGGCCCGGACGCTCGGTGACCAGCCAGCGTCCGTCCGGGAGGAGGGCCAGCCCCCAGGGCTCCTCGAGACCGGAAGCGACCACCGTGTGTTGCAGCGTCGCCTCGGTCTGGACGCCCGGAGCGCGGGTCTGGCCGGCGAAGGCGGGACGCTGGTCCGGCGCGTTGGCAGGGCGGTTCTCGACCGGATCGCCGGGGGCCGACGGCGATGCGTCCTGCGCTCCGCAGGCGGTGGAAAGCGACACGGCGGAGACGGCGGCGAGAAGGGCGAGAAGGCGCATGGGAGTCCCTCGGAACAGGTCTACGAAGCAACGGGTCGGTGATCGTTACCGTTCAGGGAGCCGCGCGTCACGGCCCTCCCGTCAGAACCTCGCTCCGAGCCGGCTTGAAACCGCCGCCCGACGCCTCTATAGGCACGCCTCTTCCGGCGGCCAGACCAGTTCCCGCCGGACCCCGAAGGGGCTGGGTAGCTCAGCTGGTTAGAGCGGTGGATTCATAACCCACAGGTCGGCGGTTCGAGCCCGCCCCCAGCCACCAACGTTTCTCGTCAGATCTCCTGGACTTCCGCCAAGGGACGAGGCTCAGCCGACGTCCCGGCCGAGGTAGGCGAGCCATATCGTCCGGCCGGCGTTCTGGTACGGCTCCATCGCCGCAACGAGTTCCCCCAGCAACGGCGCCTCCTCCCATTCGGCCGGGAGGAGAGGATCCCTGACGATGGCGCGCACGGCCGAACGGCCCAGCGTCAGCGATTCCCGCGCCGCCGCCTCTACGGGCATCCGGTGCAGGCGCTCGAGGCTCTGATTCAACTGCGCGAGGAGGGCGCGGCGGGACGCCGCCAAACCGGAGGGATCCCACAGGTCGGGAACGGTGCGCGCGGCGCCGGGGTCCAGCGCGTCGAGGCGGGCGGTCATGAGAGCGGGCGCCGCGCCGTACTCGATCAGGCGATCGCGGCAGGCCCCGAGGCCGCCGGCCAGGTTGTCGGGGCGGAGCCAGAGACCCTGCCGGGTTTGCCGAAAGCCCTCGACCTCGAGGGCCCGCAGGGTCGCGCGCCAGGCGGTCCGCGAAAGGCTGGACGGTCGGGCGGCCGCCATCAGCCATCCGCCGCGCCATTCGGTGCGGTGGCCCGGCGCGTCCCGCCATCCCTCCACCCGGCGCCGCCAGGCGTCGGCGGCCGGGCCGGCCGCATGGACGCCCCGGCTCAGGGCGACGAGCCGGCCCTCGCGCCGGAGGCGCGCGACGGCTGTCCGAAGGGCGGTCGAGGAGAGGCCGAAAAGCCCTCCGGCCAGCACCAGTTCGGACGTCGCAAAGCGGCCTCCGGGATGCGCCGCGAAGAGGTCGAGGACAAGAGTTCGCGCGTCAGGGGGCGCGACGATGTTGCTGATTTTGTCCATTCCAGTCATCGTATGCCACAAATGCCCCGCGAGGCCCATGGGGAGCCCTGGAGGAGACGCGATGTCAGCCCCGCTTTCGAGCGTAACCGTGCTGGACCTGACCACGGTGGTGGCAGGTCCGCTGGCCACCAGCCTGCTGGCGCAGCAGGGGGCCCGGGTGATCAAGGTCGAGCCGCCGGCTGGCGACACCGCCCGGGCGCTGGGCGCGCGGCGCGAGGGCATGAGCGGCTCCTTCCTGGCTTTGAACGCCGGCAAGGAGTCGGTCATCCTGGACCTGGCCGCGCCCGGCGGCGTCGCCGCCCTGCTGGATCTCGCGGAACCCGCCGACGTGCTGGTCCACAACTACCGGCCCGGGGTCATGGAGAGGCTGGGCGTGACCCTCGAGGCGCTGCGCGCCCGCCGGTCCGACCTTATCGTGGCCCGCATCAGCGGCTTCGGCGACGTCGGCCCGATGGCCAGCGACCGCGCCTACGATCCGGTCATCCAGGCCGAGGCCGCCATGGCCGGCCGCAACGACCAGGGCGAACCGCGGCTGGCGGCCCAGTACCTGTGCGACAAGGTGGCCGGCCTTTACGCCGCACAGGCGATCACCGCCGCCCTGGCGGCACGGGAGCGCGACGGGCGGGCGCGCACGGTGGACGTTTCCATGCTCGAGGCGGCGGCCGCCTTCGGCGCCCTCGACATGCACTCGGCCCTGGCCTTCCAGGAACCGGCCTCGCCGATGCCGGACGTGGCGGCCATCTACCGGCCGTGGCAGGCGGCGGACGGCTGGGTGGTGGCGATCATGCTGAGCAACGCCGAGTTCGCCGGCTTCAGCCGCGCCCTCGGTCTGCCGGCCCTGCTTGAGGACCCGCGCTTCGCCGACATGGCCTCGCGCTTCGGCCACTGGGACGCCTTGCGCGACCTCGCCGCGCCGAAGGCCGCGACCTTGTCGGTCGACCGCCTGATCGGCGCCCTGCGCGACGAGGGCGTGCCGTGCGCGCGGGTCAACGACGGCGGCGCCCTGCACCAGCATCCGCAGCTGGCCGCCACCGGCTTCTGGCGCGAGGAGGTCCATCCGCTGGTCGGCCGCGTCCGCCTGCCCTCGCCGGTGGCCCGCTTCGACGGCCAGCGCGGCTCACCCTCGCCGGCCCCCGCCCTGGGCCAGCACACCGCCCATCACACCAAGGCCTGAGATGACCGAATTCCGCTCCATCGCCTACGCCGTCGAGGGCCGCGTCGCGACCCTCACCCTGAACCGGCCCGACCGCTTCAACGCCATCGACGCGCACATGCCCGGCGAGATCGCCCGGGCCGTCGAGCTGGCCGACGCGGACCCGGACATCCACGTCATCCTGGTCCGCGGCGCCGGCCAAGGCTTCTGCGGCGGCTACGACCTGGTCGACTACGCCGAGGCCAGGGGCGTGGTGACCGGCAGCCAGGACATGCCCTGGGACCCGACGCTCGACTTCGCCATGATGTGGCGCAACACCCAGAACTTCATGAGCCTGTGGCGGGCGCGCAAGCCGACCATCGCGTGCGTGCACGGGGCGGCGGTGGCGGGCGGCTCGGACATCGCCCTGTGCTGCGATTTCCTGATCATGACCGAGGACGCGAAGATCGGCTATCCGCCGGCCCGCGTCTGGGGCGTGCCGACCCCGTCGATGTGGGTCTACCGGCTGGGCCCGCAGGCGGCCAAGCGGATGATGATGACCGGCGACGTGATCACCGGACAGGAGGCCGAGGCCATGGGCCTGGCCCTCGCGGCGCCGCCGGCTGACCGGTTCGAGGCCGAGATCGCCCGCCTGGTCGGGCGCCTCCAGGGGGTGCCGCGCAACCAGCTGATGATGACCAAGATGGTGGTCAACCAGGCCTACGAGAACATGGGCCTGAACTCGACCCAGATGATGGCCACCTTCTTCGACGGGGTGGCGCGGCACACGCCCGAAGGCGTCTGGTTCCGCGAGCGCGCCCAGGAGGTCGGCTTCAAGCAGGCCGTGGCCGAGCGCGACAGCGGCGAGCCGATCGCCACCCAGGTCTCGAAGCGGGGCTGACCATGACCGATGCGGTGATCGTCGAGCGCGACGGGCCGGTGACCATCGTCACCCTCGACCGGCCCGAGCGGCGCAACGCCGTCGACGCGCCTACCGGCGTCGCCCTGCGCCAGGCGTTCGAGGCGTTCGAGCGCGACGAAGAGGCGCGCGTCGCGGTGCTGACCGGGGCGGGCGGCGTCTTCTGCGCGGGCGCAGACCTCAAGGCGGTCGCCGCCGGCGCCGGCGAATACGACCCCGAGGGACCCGGCTGGATGGGCCCGACGCGAATGCGCACGTCCAAGCCGGTCATCGCCGCCGTCGAGGGCCATGCGGTCGCCGGTGGGCTGGAGCTGGCCCTGTGGGCCGACCTGCGGGTCGCTTCCGAGACGGCGGTGTTCGGCGTCTTCTGCCGCCGCTGGGGCGTGCCGCTGGTGGACGGCGGGACCATCCGGCTGCCGCGCCTGATCGGCCAAAGCCGGGCCATGGACATGATCCTGACGGGCCGGCCCGTGACAGCGAAGGAGGCCCTCGACATCGGCCTGGCCAACCGGCTGGCTCCCGCCGGCGGCGCGCGCGCGGCGGCCGTCGCGCTGGGCCAGGAGATCGCGCGCTTCCCGCAGGACTGTCTGGTCATCGACCGGCGCAGCGCCCTCGACCAGTGGGGCCTGGAC
>JAEZIH010000237.1 GCA_023416055.1 Pseudomonadota bacterium
CTCCCGGCGTAATCTGCGCCGTGCTGACGGCCGACTGCGCCCCCGTGCTGCTGGCCGATGCGGAGGCCGGCGTGGTCGGGGCCGCCCATGCCGGCTGGAAGGGGGCCTTGGGCGGCATCGTGCACTCGACGGTCGCGGCCATGGAGGCCTTGGGCGCCCGCCCCGACCGCATGGTCGCCGTCGTCGGCCCCTGCATCGCCCAGTCCAGCTACGAGGTCGGCGCCGACTTCCAGGAACGGTTCGAGCATCACGACCCCGGCAGCGGCCGCTTCTTCGTCCCGGGCGAAGCCACGGACCGCCGCCTGTTCGACCTGCCCGGCTTCGTCCTGTGGCGGCTGGAGCAGGCGGGCGTCGGCGAGGCCGCGTGGACCGGCGAGGATACGCGCACGGACGCGGCCCGGTTCTTCTCGAACCGCCGCGCCTTCCTGAACGGAGAGCCGGATTTCGGCCGGCAGATGAGCGCGATCAGCCTCGGCTGATCAGCCCGCCATCGCCATTTCGGGCACGCGGGTCACTTCGCGCCACGCATGCGGCGCGGCCAGCAGGGCGCGAACCAGCTTGTTGTTCAGCGCGTGGCCGGCCTTGACGCCCTCGTAGCGGCCCAGCAGGGGCGCGCCCAGCACGTACAGGTCGCCGATGGCGTCCAGCGCCTTGTGGCGCACGAACTCGCGCTCGATGCGCAGGCCGCCCGGGTTCAGGATCTGGTCGCCGTCGATGACCACGGCGTTCTCCAGGCTGCCGCCGCGGGCCAGACCGGCCTGGCGCAGGGCCTCGACCTCGTGGGCGAAGCCGAAAGTGCGGGCGGCCATGATCTCGCTGCGGAAGGTCTCCTCGTCGACCACGAAGTCGACCACCTGGTTGCCGATCACCGGCGTCGGGAAGTCGATCTCGAAGCGCATCTCGTAGCGGTCGCAGGGCAGCAGCACGGCCGACTTGTCGCCCTCCTCCACCCGGATCGGCTCGAGGATCTCGATGTAGCGGACCGGCGCTTCCTGCTGGCGGAAGCCGGCGCGGTCCAGCAGCTGGACGAACTGCAGCGCCGAGCCGTCCAGGATGGGCAGTTCGGGGCCGTCTACCTCGACCACGGCGTTTGACACGCCCAGGGCCGAGAAGGCCGCCATCAGGTGCTCGATGGTCGACAGGCGAACGCCGGCGGCGTTGGCGATCATGGTGTTCAGGCGGGCGTCGACGACGGCCTCGCCAGAGACGGGGATGCGGTTGTCACGGTCGGTGACGTCCGTGCGCACGAAGACGATGCCCGTTCCGACCGGCGCCGGGCGCACGGCCAGACGCACGCGGTCGCCCGTGTGCACGCCGACGCCGGCGATGATCGCGGGCGCGACGGTCGTCTTCTGGTGATGGTCGTTGCGGACCGGCAAACTCATTACTCGCTTCTGTTCTGCGCTCCGCCTCTGCGTGCGGATTTCGCCCCGAGATTTCCTTAACGACCGGTCCGCCAGCCGAAAATGAAAGTCGGGTTTCGGATTGTTTCGTCAACGGCAGGCAGCAGGCAGCAGGCAGCAGGCAGTTCCAGGTCATCGATCCTCGGCAAGCGAAAAGGCGGCCCGAAGACCGCCTTCCCTGCTGCCTGCTGCCTGGCCTAGTTGGCCAACCGCCGCAGGAACGACGGGATTTCCAGATCGTCCTCGGCCTCGCCCAGTTCGGGCTCGGGGGCCTGCTGGACCTGGCTGGTCGAGCGCATTTCGGTGTTGCGCGGCGGCGGGGCGTAGGTCGGCTGGGACGACTGGCGCTTGCCGCGGCCGAACAGGCTCCAGCCCGACTTGCGGTGGTCGCGGTCGTCGTGGTCGTCGTAGGCCGGCTCCTCGCGGCGCGGCTCGACGGCGGCCGGCGCGGCGCGCTCGGGACGGTCCATGTACAGGTCGCCCTGGGCGGCGGGCGTCGGGGCCTTGGCGGCCGGACGCGGGGCCGACTCGTATTCCTCGACCCACGGGTCGACGATCGGCTCGAGGTTGCGCTCCTCGGCGACGTGGATCACCGGCTCGGGACGCGGCTCCGGCGCGCGGGCGGCCGAACCGTAGGTCGACTGCGAGGTCTGGAAGGTCGGCACGATCGGGGCCGGCTCGGGCTGACGCGGCGCTTCCGCCCGCACCGGCTCGCGCACGGCTTCCTGGCGCACCGGCTCGGCGCGCGAGGCGGCCCAGGTCGGGGTCGGGCGGCGCGTCTCGAACGGGGCCGAGGCCGGGTTCGACGGCGTCTGGGCGGCCGACAGGTCCTCCATGCCGGTGGCGACCACCGAGACGCGGATCTTGCCGTCCAGGGCCGGATCGAAGGCGGCGCCGAAGATGATGTTGGCGTCCGAGTCGACCTCGCCGGCGATGGCGTTGGCGGCCTCGTCGACTTCCAGCAGGGTCATATCCATGCCGCCGGTGATGTTCACCAGCACGGCCTTGGCGCCCTTCAGCGAGGTCTCGTCCAGCAGCGGGTTGGCGATGGCGTTCTGCGCCGCCTGCAGGGCGCGGTCCTCGCCGGAGGCCTCGCCGGTGCCCATCATCGCCTTGCCCATCTCGGACATCACCGCGCGAACGTCGGCGAAGTCGAGGTTGATCAGACCGGGCAGGATCATCAGGTCGGTGATAGAGCGCACCCCCGAATGCAGCACCTGGTCGGCCATGCCGAAGGCGTCGGCGAAGGTGGTGCGCTCGTTGGCGACGCGGAACAGGTTCTGGTTCGGAATGACGATCAGGGTGTCGACATAGCGCTGCAACTCGGCGATGCCGGCCTCGGCCAGGCGCATGCGGTGACGGCCCTCGAAGGTGAAGGGCTTGGTCACCACGCCGACGGTCAGGATGCCGCGGTCGCGGGCGCATTTGGCGATGACCGGGGCCGCGCCGGTACCGGTGCCGCCGCCCATGCCGGCGGTGATGAACACCATGTGGGCGCCTTCGAGGTGGCTCGATATCTCCTCGGCCGACTCCTCGGCGGCGTTCATCCCGACTTCCGGATGGGCGCCCGCGCCCAGGCCCTGGGTGATGGTCTCGCCCAGCTGCACGCGCCGGTCGGTCTTGGCGAAGCTGAGATGCTGGGCGTCGGTGTTGGCGACGACGAACTCGACGCCCTCAAGACCGGCGTCGATCATGTTGTTGACGGCGTTGCCGCCGGCCCCGCCGACGCCGAAGACGACGATGCGGGGCTTCAGTTCCGTGGTTTGCGGACGCACCAGCGAGAGAGACATTTGTTCCGACCTTGAATTCCGACCCTGCCCTGCAGCCCCAATGCGAAGTCCCCGCCGAATCGCATTGGTTATGAGCGTGTTAAGGAAACACCCCTTCTGCTTAAGGGAGTGTTACCGGATAGGCTGAGTCGGGCCTCAGGCCACGGATTTCGTTAACCTTCACCGCAGAAATTTCGTCAGCGGACAACGAAAAAGGGCGGCTCGCGAGAGCCGCCCTTTCCGTCTTTCGGTCCCTGGATCTTAGAAGGGACGATAGCTCAGGCCGATGTTGAAGCGGCGGCCATAGGGATCGAACGTCGAGATGAAGCCCAGGTCGCGGCGGACTTCGACGTCGAAGATGTTGGTGACGTTGGCCCGCAGGGTCAGGTCGTCACGGATATCGTACCGCACCGAGAAGTCGTTGCGGACGTAGTTGCCGGTCTGGTTCCAATCCCAGGGCTGGTTGTCGAGGTTCCCGGTGGAGACCAGGTCCCGGACCTTGTTGATGTCCTGCGACGTCTGCCAGTCGGCCGTCCAGGTCAGGGCCAGGACGTCGGTCGGACGCCAGGTCAGACGCGAGACGAACTCCACCCGCGGGAAGAAGACGGCGCTGGTCGAGTCGGTGAAGGCGTTCGGATCCGACGGGTCGGTGAAGTTCTTCTGATCGATCAGCCACAGACCGCCGAGGCTGTAGTCGAACCGGCCCCAGTTGCGGCCGAACGCTTCCTCGGTGTCCAGCGAGTAGTTGACCGTGAAGTCGACGCCGCGGGTCTCCAGCTTGGCGCGGTTGATCGGGCCAAGGATGAAGCCGCCGATCGGGTCCCCGGCCGGAGCGCCGACCTTGAAGACGTCGAACGGATCGCCGGTGTTCGGATTGTTACGGAACACCAGGGCGCAGGTCTGGGCGTTCAGCTGGGCGCCGCTGACGCAGTCGTTCGCCAGGAACTGGCCGCTCGGCGTGGTGATCACGTCGTTCACGGTGATCTCGTAGTAGTCGAGGACCAGCG
>JAEZIH010000040.1 GCA_023416055.1 Pseudomonadota bacterium
CGGTCCTGCACCCGGTCGCCGGTGGTGACGATCTCGACCAGCGGCACGGCCTCGGCCAGATCGGCGTCGGCGACGCCCAGGGCCCGGCCGATGGCGCGCTGCATCATCCCCGACTGGGTCAGGGCCAGTTTCGAGCGGCGCGTGCCGATGCGGACGAGAGCAGACATGAGACAGCCGTTGCGCCGGGGGGTCGGGGCCGTTACCTCCGACCGGATGAACCTGGGCGCGGACTATAGCAGCGAGGCAGGCCGGGCAACCGGACCGCTGACCGTGCTCGGTCTCGAGACCAGTTGCGACGAGACCGCCGCCTCGGTGGTGCGCCTGACCCCGCGGGGCGAGGCGACCGTGCTGTCGTCGGTGGTGCACAGCCAGATCGACGACCATGCGGCCTACGGCGGCGTCGTCCCCGAGATCGCCGCCCGCAGCCATGTGGAGATGATCGGCGAGGTGACCCGCCGCGCCATGGACGAGGCCGGCCTCGGCTACGAGGCCCTCGACGGCGTCGCCGCCACCGCCGGGCCGGGACTGGACGGCGGGGTCATGGTGGGGCTCAGCTTCGGCAAGGCGGTGGCCCTGGCGCGCGGCCTGCCGCTGGTCGCGGTCAACCATCTGGAGGGCCACGCCGTCTCGGCCCGGCTCGCCCGCCCGGTCGATTATCCCTACCTGCTGCTGCTGGTCTCCGGCGGCCACTGCCAGCTGCTCGAGGTGCGCGGCGTGGGCGACATGACCCGGCTGGGCACCACCATCGACGACGCCGCTGGCGAGGCCTTCGACAAGATCGCCAAGGCGCTGGGCCTCGGCTACCCCGGCGGCCCCGCGCTGGAGAGGCTGGCCGAGGGCGGCGATCCGTCGCGCCACGACCTGCCCCGCGCCCTGCTCGGCCGCAAGGACTGCGACTTCTCCTTCTCCGGCCTCAAGACCGCCGCCTCTCGCCTCGCCCACGCCTGCGAGACCGACCGGGACCGCGCCGACCTCGCCGCCGCCGTCCAGGCCGCCATCGCCCGCCAGCTGGCCGACCGCACCGAACGCGCCCTTCAGGCCTACGCCGAACGCCATGAGCATCGCCTGCTGGTCGTCGCCGGCGGCGTGGCAGCGAACCGCACCATCCGCGCCACCCTCGAAGCCGTCGCGGCGAAGCACGGCTTCGACTTCCTCGCCCCGCCGCTGGCGTGGTGCACCGACAACGCCGCCATGATCGCCCTCGCCGGGGCGGAACGGCTGCAGCTCGGACTGACTTCCGACATAGACGCCGCGGCCCGCCCGCGCTGGCCGCTGGACGAGGCGGCGGCGCTGGCCGATCCGGCCCACAAACCCGGGCGCAAGGGCGCCAAGGCCTGAGGGAGAAGCCCATGGAATTCCGCACGGCGGGAGTGATCGGCGCGGGCGCCTGGGGCACGGCCCTGGCCCAGGTCTGCGGCTGGGCGGGGCTGGACGTCCTGCTGCAGGCGCGCGAGCCCGAGGTGGCCGACAGCATCCGCGCCCGCCGGGTCAACGACCTGTTCCTGCCCGGGGTGGTGCTGGACAGCCGCGTCGCCGTCACCAACGACCTCGCCGACCTCGCCGCCTGCGACCTGGTCCTCGCCGTCCCCCCGGCCCAGCACATGCGCGCCACCCTGCAGGCCTTCGCCCCCCACCACCGCCCCGGCGTGCCGATCGTGCTGTGCTCCAAGGGGGTCGAGCGCGGCTCGCTGAAGCTGATGACCGAGGTGCTGGCAGAGACCCTGCCCGAGGCCCCCGCCGCCGTCCTGTCCGGGCCCAGCTTCGCCGGCGAGGTGGCCCGCGGCCTGCCCAGCGCCGTCACCCTGGCCTGCGCCGACCCCGCCCTCGGCCAGTCGCTGATGGAGACCCTGTCGGCCCCCACCTTCCGCCCCTACCTGGCCCACGACCTGGTCGGGGCCGAGGTCGGCGGGGCGATCAAGAACGTCCTCGCCATCGCCTGCGGCATGAGCGAGGGCCGCGGCCTCGGCCGCAGCGCCCACGCCGCCCTGATCACCCGCGGCTTCGCCGAGATGACCCGGCTGGGCGTCGCCCTCGGCGGCCAGGCCGAGACCGTCGCCGGCCTGTGCGGCCTCGGCGACCTGGTCCTCACCTGCTCCAGCCCCCAGTCGCGCAACATGAGCCTGGGCCTCGCCCTCGGCCAGGGCCAGACCGTCGAACAGGCGCTGGCCGGCAAGCGCTCGGTGGCCGAGGGCTACGAATCCGCCCCCGCCGTCCGCGAACTGGCCGAGAAGACTGGCGTCGACATGCCCATCTCGCTGGCCGTCGCCGCCCTGCTGGCCGGCGAGACCACCGTGCCCGAGGTGGTCGACGACCTGCTGTCCCGCCCGCTCAAGGCCGAGCGCGCGTGACCGACGCCGCCCCGCCGCCGGCCGAGCGCAAGCGCGTCTGGTCCACCCCGCCCAACGTCCCCCTGTGCGCCGAGGCCGACCTGCCCGACCCCGGCGCCCGCTCCTTCGTGCTCCAGATCGGCGAGGCCTTCTTCCACGGCTTCGTGGTGAAGAAGGACGGCCAGGTCGCCGGCTACGTCGACCGCTGCCCCCACCAGGGCTTCCCCCTCGCGCTCGAGCTCGACCGCTACCTGACCCCCGACGGCTCGCTGATCCTGTGCGGCTGGCACGGCGCCGTGTTCGAGCCCCTCACCGGCCAGTGCACCGGCGGCCCCTGCGCCGGCGGACGGCTGACGCCGTGGCCGGTGGCGGTCACGGCTGGGATCGTGCGAACGACCTGACCAGCGGAGCATAGAGCTGCGCCGCATCGGCTGGCGGGGCCCCCGGCCTACTCCGCCATCAGCAGCGGAATGAGCGCCAGCCGCTCGTCGTCCGCATCGCAGACGTAGTCGCCGAGGATGGC
>JAEZIH010000084.1 GCA_023416055.1 Pseudomonadota bacterium
GGCTGGGCGCCGGGGCGGCAGCTTTATTTCGCCATCCGCTTCTCGCAGCCCGTCGCGGGCTACGAGCTGCGTAATCGCGAGGAGGACATTCCCTACAACGGCTTCCGCCAGCCCGGCCGCGACGGAACCGACCGGGCCCGGATGGAGGGACGGGCGCTGCAGGCGGCCTTCGACTTCGGCGAGCTGGCTGGGCCGCTGGTGGTCAGGGTGGCCATCTCCTCGGTCGACGAGGCGGGGGCGATCGCCAATCTGGAGTCGGAAGGCCAGGGGTTCGACTTCGAGGCGCAGCGGGCGGCGACGCGCGCCGGCTGGGAGCAGGCCCTGGGCGTGGTCGAGATCGACGCCGATCCCGAAATGCGGACCAGCCTCTACACCGCCCTGTACCACTCGCTGATCGCACCGTCGGTGCACGGCGACGCCGACGGCCGCTGGCGCGGCCCGGACCAGCAGGTTCACCAGGCCGACTTCACCGTCCACTCGACCTTCAGCCTGTGGGACACCTTCCGCGCCCAGCACCCGCTGCTGACCCTCGTCGCCCCGCCGGAGCGCGACGCCGACATGGTCAACTCCCTCCTGGCGGCGCAGCGGGTCAGCCCGTACGGCATCCTCCCGGTCTGGTCCTTCCACGGCCAGGAGACCTGGACCATGATCGGCTACCACGCCGTCCCGGTCATCGCCGACGCGTACCTCAAGGGCATACCGGGCATCGACGGCGAGGCGGCGCTGGACGCCATGATCGCCAGCGCCACCTACCGCCCCTACGGAGGCCTGGGCGACTACATGGACCTCGGCTACGTGCCCATCGATCGCGAGCCGGAGGCGGCCTCCAAGACCGTCGAATACGCCTACGACGACTGGACCATCGCCCGCATGGCCGAGCGGCTGGGCCGCGCGGACGTAGTTGCCGAGTTCGACCGCCGCGCCGGCTTCTGGCGCAACACCTGGGACCCGGAGACCCGCTTCGTCCGCGCCCGTAAGGCCGACGGCTCGTTCCGCGAGCCGTTCGATCCGACCGCGATCAACTACGGCAGCGACTACACCGAGGGCAACGCCTGGCAGTATTCGTGGTTCGTGCCCCACGATCCGGCCGGGCTGATCACGGCCATGGGCGGCGACGCGGCGACGGTGGAGAAGCTCGACGCCATGTTCGACTTCGACAACACCGGCCTCGACTATTCCCACGCCGAGGACATCGCCGGGCTGATCGGCCAGTACATTCACGGCAACGAGCCCAGCCACCACGCAGCCTACATGTACGCCTACGCCGGCGCGCCGTGGCGCACCCAGGCGCGGCTGAAGCAGATCGTCGACAGCCAGTACCGCGCTGCCCCCGACGGCCTGTCCGGCAACGACGACGTCGGCCAGATGTCGGCCTGGCTGATGTTCACCGCCATGGGCTTCTATCCGGTGGCGCCGGGCTCGGGTCAGTACGTGATCGGCCGCCCCTTCGCGGACCGCATCGCCCTGAACGTGCACAACGGCCGCCGCTTCACGGTGACGGCCGTAGGGCTGTCGGAGGAGAACCTCTACGTCCAGTCGGTCACGCTGAACGGTCAGCCTCTGACCCGCAGCTGGATCGACCACGAGGAGATCATGGCCGGCGGAACGCTGCACTTCGTCATGGGCGCGGAGCCAAACACGACCTGGGGCGCGGCGGCGGGAGCGCGGCCGTATTCGATGAGCGAATATGGCGGGCGCTGACATTCACCTCCCCGTTCGCGAAGGCGAATGGGGAGGACCGGTCGCGTCAGCGACCAGGAGGGGGCGGCTCCGACGTCACCGGTCAGCCCTTCGTTCGCGGATCGCCGTCAGGATGTACTCAAGCACGCCCTCAATCTCGTCTCGCACCGAGACAGCGCGAAGACGGATCACCCTCAGGCCCCGCCGCTGCAGCCACGCCGTTCGCCGCCGATCCCGATGCTTCTGTTCCGGATCGTCATGCACCGCCCCGTCGACCTCGACGGCAAGCTTCGCTGCAGCGCAGTAGAAGTCGAGAATAAACGGGCCGATCGGATGCTGCCTCCGAAACCCGTAGCCCTTGAGACGGTGCGCCCGGAGGTATCTCCACAGACGAGCTTCCGGCGGCGTCATGCGTCGCCGGAACGCTTTGGCGCGTGTATAGCTCAGGCCATCCGCCATCGAGCCGCCCCCTCCTGACCGCTTCGCGGTCTGTCCTCCCCATTCGCCTCCGCGAACGGGGAGGTGAATCTCAGCTCACTTCACAAATCCCCTGAGCACGTTCGCCTCCGTGCTCATCACCAGCCGGTCGAAATCAACCCGCTTCGGCTGGGCGAACAGCAGCCAGTAGTATTTCATCTGCTCCGACCACCAGTAGCCGGGGCAGTTGTCGCCCTGGGTCATCGGCCGCGTGGTGATGTCGGCCAGCGAGGTGTAGCCGTAGGCCGCCTTCGAGGTCGCCTTCATGTTGCGCCAGTGGGTCGCCGCCAGCGCCCGGTAGCGGTCGTCGCGGTCGCCCAGCCACAGGTTCAGGCAGGCGTCGGCGAACTCGGGCCGCAGGCCGGTGCGCACGCCGCGCGGTCGGCCGGTGGTCACGTCGATGGACTC
>JAEZIH010000228.1 GCA_023416055.1 Pseudomonadota bacterium
CGGCGGGGCGCCTCGATCCGGGGACCGCGCAATCCGCGCTTCAACGACTGGCTGGACCAGTCCCGCGCCGACATCGCCCTGCTGACCACCGATCTGGAGACCGGGCCCTATCCGTACGCAGGGGTGCCGTGGTTCTCGACGCCGTTCGGGCGGGACGGGATCATCACCGCCTGGCAGATGCTGTGGCTGGACCCCAGCCTGGCCAAGGGGGTGCTGACCTATCTGGCGATGCGGCAGGCGACGGAGTTCTCGGCCTTCCAGGACGCCGCGCCGGGCAAGATCATGCACGAGACCCGGGCCGGGGAGATGTCGGCGCTGGGGGAGGTGCCGTTCGGGCTCTACTATGGCGGGGTCGATACGACCTGCCTGTTCGTCGCCCTGGCGGGCGCCTATCTGCGCCGGACAGGCGACGTCGACACCATTCGCGCCATCTGGCCGAATCTGATCGCCGCCGCCGGCTGGATGACGGGATCGGGGGACACCAACGGCGACGGTCTGATCCGCTACCAGCGTGCGGCCGAGACCGGCCTGTCCAACCAGGGCTGGAAGGATTCCGAGGACTCGATCTTCCACAGCGACGGGCGGTTCCCGGAAGGGCCGGTCGCCCTGCTGGAGGTCCAGGGATACGCCTACGCCGCCTGGCAGGCGCTGGCCGACATGGCCAGCCTGACCGGCGAAGGGCCGCGTGACGAATGGGCCGCCCGCGCCGAGATGATGCGGCGGCTGGTCGAGGACCGCTTCTGGCTGGAGGACGAGCAGTTCTACGCCATCGCGCTGGACGGCGACGGGTCGCCTTGCCGCGCCATCGGCTCGAACGCCGGGCACCTGCTGTTCACCGGCCTGCCCTCCCCGGAGCGGGCGCGGGCGGTGACGCGGCGGATGCTGTCGGCCGAGTTCCGCTCCGGTTGGGGGGTGCGCACCCTGGCCACGGGCCAGGCCCGGTTCAATCCGATGAGCTATCACAACGGCTCTGTCTGGCCGCACGATACGGCCATGGCGGCGGCGGGCATGGCGCACTACGGCGAGCGGCATGCGGTGGCCCTGCTGCTGGGCGAGATTTATGCGGCCGCCACCCATTTCCGCATGCGGCTGCCCGAGCTGTTCTGCGGCTTCGAGCGGATCCCGGGCGAGCCGCCCCTCGCCTATCCGGTGGCCTGTTTGCCCCAGGCTTGGGCGGCCGGGTCGGTGTTCCTGATGCTGCAGGCGGCGCTGGGGGTGAAGATCGACGCGATCGACGGCGTGATCGAGATCGATCGACCCCTGCTGCCCTCTGGCATCGACCGTCTGAACCTGACCGGGCTGAAGGTCGGGGAAGGCGAGGCCGACCTGACCTTCCAGCAGATGGGGACGCACACCGTGGTCATGCCGCGGCGGCGCGAGGGGCCGGTGACGGTGCGGACCCTGGGATAGCCGGAAAAAAGAGAGTCGACAGAGTCGACAGAGTCTACATGTCGACAGCCGACCCCAATGATTTCAGCGGCCTGGCGCTCAGCACCATGTCGCTCCGCGACTCCTCGGGCGGAGCAGCGGGAGGTTCGGTTGTCAAAGATCCGGACGTCCGGTGACGGCGTCGAGACCATTATCGACCGGGTTCGCCCTCAGGCGGACAAATCGGGCCTGAAATTGCGGAAGCCATTGAAACGACAGCGTTCCCGCCGCCGGGAGGTGCTGGCGATCCCCGAAAAGCCAGCATTCAGGTTCTGTGTTTCACTCGTACGCGGCGAGGCCGCGCTCGAGCGCCTTTCGAAAGACGGTCGGCAGGGCGGCGGCGGCCTCGGCGGCAGCCGCCCAGATCAGGCCGTCCTCCGGGCGCTGGTCTGCTTGGGCCACGCGGACTTCGAGTGTCAGGGCGAAGTGGGTGAAGACGTGCTCGACTGCCCCGACGTCGCGCCATGCGGCGGCGGTGGGCGGGGTCGGATCGGACACGGCCTCGCCCCACTCCGACGTCGGCAGGCCGAGCATGCCGCCCAGCAGGCCCCTGGCAGGGCGACGCACGAGGGCGATGTGGTCGCGGCTGTCCCGCAGGACCCAGGCGACGCCGTGGCGGCGGGGGCGGTCGGCCTTCTTCGTCTTCAGCGGATAGCGTTCGGGCTCGGCCGACTGGAACGCCGCGCACCACCCCGTTAGCGGACAGCGCTCGCAGGCCGGCCGGCCGGGGCGGCAGACGGTGGCGCCCAGGTCCATCAGGGCCTGGGCCCAGTCGCCGGGGCGGTCGTCCGCCACGAGGGCGGCGGCGAGCCGCTTCAGCTCGGGCCGGGCGGCCGGGAGCGGCGTCTCGGCCGCATATAGCCGGGCCATGACCCGCTCGACATTGCCGTCGACGCCGTTGGCGGGACGGTCGAAGGCGATGGCGGCGACGGCGGCGGCTGTGTAGGGGCCGATGCCCGGCAGGGCGAGCAGGCCCGCCTCCGTGTCCGGGAATACGCCGCCGTGGTCGCCGGCCACGGCGCGGGCGCAGGCCAGCAGGTTGCGGGCGCGGGCGTAGTAGCCCAGCCCCGCCCATGCGGCCATGACCTCTGCGTCCTCAGCCGCGGCGAGGTCGGAGACGGTTGGCCAGCGCCGCGTGAACTCGAGGAAGTAGGGCGTAGCGTGCGGCGTGGTGGTCTGCTGCAGCATCACCTCGGACAGCCAGACGCGGTAGGGATCGGGACGCCCCTCCCCTGCCGGCGGCCGCCAGACCAGGGCGCGGCGGTGGGCGTCGTACCAGTCAAGAAGGGTCCGGCGCAGGGCTGGGAGATCGATCATCCCCCTCCCCTTAGCGGCCGCCCCGCCGAACGTCAGCTTCGATCACTTGACCGTCCGGACGATGGCCTGTGTAAACGGCCTCGGGGAGGAACTCTGCATGAAACTCAAGCTGATATGCCTGAGCGGGCTGGTGTTTGGACTGACTGCCTGTTCCGCATCGGACCTGGCCTATCTGATGGAAACCGGCACCTATCCGGACCAGACAATGCCAACTCAGTACATCAGCTGCCCCACCGGCACGATCGAGATCCAGCGGGGAATCCAGGGCGGGCAAGCCTATGACAGGGCGATCAACCGCACCCAGCGGCGCATCATGGTCAATTTCCAATCCCGGTTCGGCGGCGGCAACCAGTATTACGCAGACCCGGGCCGTTCGACGGAGACGCTTTGGCGCTCCCCGGTCGACGGCAACGGGGCCGACATTCTGTATCAATGCGAGGCCGACGGCTGAGATTCTTGGGCGGAACCCGGAAGGCGAGCTATGGTGGGCTCATGCCCCGCCCGCTGCCCACCGAAGCCGAAGCCCGCGAAATCCTGTCGCGGCGGCGGACCCGTCCGGCGCCTCGTCCGGCGCCGAAGGCCGGCCGGGCGCTGCAGGGGCTGATCAGGGAGCTGGACGCCAAATTCGGCCGCGGCGCCTCGGCGCTGGAGCCGCGCTGGACCGAGATCGTCGGCGAGCGGCTGGCGCGGGTGACGCGGCCGCAGAAGCTGACCAAGGGGCGCGGCGGCGCCGGCGGGACGCTGGAGCTGCGGGTCGCGGGGCCGGCGGCCCTACTGGTGCAGCACCAGTCGGAGGAAATCCTGCAGCGAGTGAACCTGTTCCTCGGGCCCGGCGCGGTCGAGAAACTGCGCATCGCCCAAGGCCCTGTGAAGCCGCCGGTCGGGCTGAAGCCGCCGCCGCGGCCGCGCCTGAGCGCCGCCCCCCTGCCCGCCCACGCAGAGGCGGAGCTGAAAGCGGCCGTGGCCGAGGCACCCGATCCGCTGAAGGGGCCCCTGGAGCGTCTGGGGCGGGCGGTGATGACGGACCCGGCCAAGGGGCGACAGCGCGCGGGCGATTGACAAAACTCCGCCGCTTCTGTTCTCGAAAACCACGGTCGCGCGCATTTCCGGGGGAATCGCGCGATGCTTCCATCCCCGTGCCAGTGAGGACGACGCGATGAGCGCCAAGACCCGATACGCCGCCATGAGCCGCCGCGCGGCGATCACCGCCGCCGCC
>JAEZIH010000284.1 GCA_023416055.1 Pseudomonadota bacterium
CGCGGGACTCGTCCTCGTCCTCGTCGCCGGAAGAGGCGGCGTCCTCCTCGTCCTCGTCTTCGAAGGCTTCGTCGTCCTCGAGCTCGTCCTCAGCCCAGGCGCTGTCGTCGAAGTCGTCGTCGAGGTCGACGAAGGCCTCGGCCGCGTCAGGCGGGGTGAAGTCCTCGTTGGTCTCGGTACGGTCGATGGCGTGTTCGCCCTGGGCCAGGCTGTCGTCGATCTGGATGATGACGTTGAGCCCGCGGCGGGTCAGCAGGCGCTGCAGGTAGTCCCGCTTGTGGTTGAGGATATAGAGCGCCACGGCGGTGCAGACGCGCAGGGTGACCGAGCCGGCGCCGTTGCGGCCGGCCTCGATGTCGACTGCGCGCAGGGTCATCAGGGCGGCGCTTTCCGCCGAGCGGATACGGCCGGCGCCCTGGCAGTGCGGGCAGATCTCGGTGGCGCCCTCGATGACGCCGAGGCGGCGACGCTGACGGCTGATCTCCATCAGGCCGAAGCTGGAGATGCGGCCCATCTGGATGCGGGCCCGGTCCTTGGCGAGGGCGTCCTTGAGCGCCTTCTCGACGGCGCGGTTGTTCTTCGACTCCTCCATGTCGATGAAGTCGATGACGATCAGGCCGGCGAGGTCGCGCAGGCGCAGCTGGCGGGCGGCCTCGACGGCGGCCTCCATGTTCGTCTTGAACGCCGTCTGCTCGACGTTGCGCTCCTTGGTGGCGCGGCCGGAGTTGACGTCGATGGCCACCAGGGCCTCGGTCTGGTTGATCACCAGATAGCCGCCCGACTTCAGCGGCACGGTCGGCTGGTGAATCTGGGTCAGCATCTCCTCGATGCCGTTGGAGGCGAACAGCGGACGCGCGCCCTGGTAGAGGTGCACCTTCTTCGACTGCGACGGCATCAGCACGCGCATGAAGTCGCGCGCTTCCCTGAAGCCCTCGACCCCCTCGACCTGGATGCCGTCGAAGTCCTTGTCGAACATGTCGCGGACGGCGCGGCGGACGAGGTTCTCCTCCTCATAGATCAGCGAGGGGGCGTTGGAGCGCAGGGTGGTCTCGCGGATCGTCTCCCACAGACGCAGCAGGTATTCGTAGTCGCGCTTGATCTCGGCCTTGGTGCGCTTGGCGCCGGCGGTGCGGATGATCAGGCCCATGCCGTGCGGCACGTCCAGCGAGGCCGCGGCGGCCTTGAGGCGCTTGCGGTCAGCGGCGTTGGTGATCTTGCGCGAGATGCCGCCGCCCTTGCCCGTGTTGGGCATCAGCACGCAGTAGCGGCCGGCCAGCGACAGCCAGGTGGTCAGGGCCGCGCCCTTGCCGCCGCGCTCGTCCTTGACGACCTGCACCAGCATGACCTGGCGGCGCTTGATGACGTCCTGGATCTTGTAGCGCCGCATCAGGCGACGCTTCAGGCGCTCCTCGTCGGCGAGGCCGCCCTCGTGCTCGTCGTCGGCGCTTTCGCGACCCAGATCGTCCTCGACGTCCTCGTCGGTCGAGGCCTCGGCCATGATGGCTTCGCGGTCGGCGACCGGGATCTGGTAGTAGTCCGGGTGGATCTCGTTGAAGGCCAGGAAGCCGTGGCGGTTGCCGCCGTACTCGACGAAGGCGGCCTGCAGGCTGGGCTCTACGCGGGTGACCTTGGCGAGATAGATGTTGCCCCGAAGCTGACGCTTCGAGCGGGATTCAAAGTCGAATTCCTCGATCTGACGGCCCTCGACGATCGCGACGCGGGTCTCCTCCGCGTGGGCGGCGTCGATCAACATGGTCTTTGACATGGAGTGGTTCTTTCTGGCGCGCTCGGCCCTCTCCTCGAGGGAGGCAGGCGGCTCGCCGAATGGGATGGGGGGCCGGGGCGTGCGCCGTCCCGTCGCCGCGGCGTGAGCCGGGGGCGAGGTCGGTCCGATCGGACCGGAAGGGAGCGCAGGCGGTGTGGCCCATGAAGGTTCAGTACGGTCCTGGGTCCTGACGCGCCGTCGATAGGGGCGTCCCGGACCCGGTCGTCGAATCGGCGGGCAGGCCCGGCCGGCTCTCGGATCGGTGAAAGTCATGCCGCGAGGAGGGCGCGCCCGGCCTGGCGGAGCAGGGGACGCGATCGTTCACGAGCGACGCAAGCATAGGGATGCGCAAGGCGATTGGGAAGCCTGAGCGGCCTTAACGCGTTGTCGACCACGTTACGGCATTCTCGCCGCCTGAAAGAAAGGTGGGTCTCCGTCGAATGCGCGGACTGTTGCGTCTGAATCCCTCGGCCTGGAGCGTGCGCGAGCGGCTGATCGCGGCGGCCGGGCTGGTGGTGTTCGCCATCGCCCTGCTGGCGGCCGGCCGGGGGCTGGCCTCCGGCGCGGCAGGCGAGATTCTGCGCGTTCGCTTCGGCGGCGACGCCGAGCGCACGCGAGTGGTGGTCGACCTCGACGCCTCGACGCGCGGCCAGGTGATCCGGGCCGGCGACGACGGCCAGGTGGTGCTTAGCCTGGCGGGGGTCAGCCCCCCCGAGCGCCGTTCGGGCCGCGGCCAGGGGCTGGTGCGCGACTTCCGCGTCGCGGGCGCGGGCGCCGCCGCGCGTCTGGAGCTGGACCTGGCGACCAGCGCCGAGATCGAGCGGCGCTTCCTCCTGCCGCCGGGCGACGGGGTGGCCCACTATCGCTATGTCATCGACCTGAAGGCGACCGGCCGGGCCCCGACCCGACGGGTCGAGAGCCCTTCCGCCCCGCGGCCGGCGACGAAGCCGCTGATCTATATCGATCCCGGCCACGGGGGGCGTGATCCCGGCGCCATGGGGGCCAACTCGCGCGAAAGCGCCGTCACCCTGGCGGCCGCCCAGGCCCTGAAGGCCGAACTGGAGCGGACCGGCCGCTACCGCGTGCGGATGACGCGGGACAGCGACACCTATGTCGACCTCTACCGGCGCGTGGCCATCGCGCGTCAGGCCGGCGCCGACCTGTTCATCAGCCTGCACGCCGACGCGGGGGCCGATCCGGCGACCCGCGGGGCCAGCGTCTACACCCTCTCCGAACAGGGCGCCGGCCGGGCGGTGCGCGAGTTCACGCGTGGTGAGAACTGGCAGCGCAGCCTGAACCTGCCGGGGCGGGACGCCTCGGTGGACCGGATCCTGCTGGACATGACCCAGAGGGCCACCCAGAACCGCTCGGCGCGGCTGGCCCGCACCCTGCTGGGGGGACTGGAGCAGGCCGATCATCCGCTGCTGCGGCGCAGTCACCGGGACGCCGGCTTGGCGGTGCTGCTGGCGCCCGACGTGCCCGCAGTGCTGCTGGAGATGGGCTTCATCACCAATCCCGAGGACGAACGCCTGTTGAACGACGCCCGCGCCAGACGGCGGCTGATGCGCGCCGTGGCCGAGGGGATCGACGCCTATTTCCGGGAGCCGCCGGCGGGACTGCAGATGGCCTCGGCCGGCGGCTGACAGCCGCGGGAGCAGCCCCTCCCTTTTCAAGGACGCATCGCCTATCTGACGGCCATGCGTCTGCGCGTCGTCGACCTTGAAACCACCGGCGGGGACCGGACCGCCGAGATCATCGAAGTAGGCGTCGTCGACGTCATACCCGACGGATCCGGCGGCTGGAGGGCCTCGCCGCCGCAGGCGCGGCTGTTTCGTCCCCGGGGCGAGATTTCAGTGCACGCCATGGCGGTGCATCACCTGACCCCCGAGGATTTCTGCGACGACGATCCGCACTGCGACGAATACCGCCTGCGCGAGATGCTGATGGCCGAGCCGGCGGACGTGATGGTGGCCCACAGCGCGCGCTTCGAGCGCGGCTTCATCGCCGATACGGCCACCGGCGGCCTGCCGTGGATCTGCACCGTGCGCGCCTCGAGACAGGTGTGGCCGCAGGCGCCGGGCCATTCCAACCAGGTGCTGCGCTACTGGCGCGGGCTGAGGCTGGATCCCGCCCTGGCCAATCCGGCGCACCGGGCCGGGCCGGACGCGTGGGTGACGGCCCACATCCTGATCGATCTGCTGAAGGAGGCGACGGTCGGGCAGATGCTGGAATGGACCCGCGAGCCGCGGCGGCTGGAGCGGATCCCGTTCGGCAAGCATCGGGGGCGCGCCTGGGCCGAGGCCCCCGACGATTACCTGCGGTGGATGGCGGGGCAGGGGGATATGGACGCCGACGTCGTGGCCGCCGCGCGGCAGGAGCTGGAACGCCGGACAGGTGGTGCGGCGGCGCCCTAGCGGCGCGACGCGACGCGGGCTAAACCAGCCCTCCGGGCGCGTCCTATCGGAGTAGATGGTGAAGATTGCCGAACGCTGGTTCGTGATGGCGGGCGTCGGCCTGCTGGCCGCGATCGCGGTGGCGGGAATGGTGGTGGCCATCTACGCCGCCTGGCTGTTCCACGCCCTGCCCGACGCCTCGGAACTGGCCGACTACCGGCCGGCGACGGCCACGCGCGTCTACGCCGGCGACGGCACCCTGATCGGCGAGTTCTCGGACGAGCGGCGCATCTATGTGTCGTACGAGCAGATTCCCGACCAGGTCGTGCAGGCCTTCCTCGCCGCCGAGGACCGAAACTTCTTCAGCCACGGCGGCATCGACGTCACCGGCGTGGGCCGGGCGATGCTCAAGAACGTGTTCAACGCCGCCACCGGCCGGCGGCTCGAGGGCGGTTCGACCATCACCCAGCAGGTCGCCAAGAACGTCCTGCTGACCAGCGAGACCAGCATCAACCGCAAGGTGAAGGAGGCGATCCTCGCCAACCGGCTGGAAGCCACCCTGACCAAGCCGCAGATCCTCGAACTGTACCTGAACGAGATCTACCTGGGCTATCGCTCGTACGGGGTCGCCGCGGCGGCCTACAACTATTTCGGCAAGTCGCTGGACCAGCTGACGCCGGACGAGGCGGCCTATCTGGCGGCCCTGCCCAAGGGGCCGAACAACTATCATCCCAAGCGCTTCCCCGAAGCCGCCAAGGGCCGCCGGGACTGGGTGCTGCGCGAGATGGCCGAGAGCGGCTTCATCACCGACGAACAGCTGACCGCGGCCCTGGCCCGCCCGCTGACCACCCAGGACGCGCCGCGCCGGGCCCAGTACGCCGACGCCGACTTCTTCGTCGAGGAGGCCCGCCGGCGCGCCATCCGCCAGTTCGGCGAGGAGGAGATCAACCGGGGCGGCTACTATTTGCGCACCACCCTGGATCCCGAGCTGCAGTCGGCGGCGCGCGACGCCCTGATGAAGGGGCTGGAGCGCTATGACCGCCGCCACGGCTGGCGTGGGCCGTGGGGCACGACCGACTTCGCCGAGGGCTGGCAGGAGAAGGCGCTGGAGCAGACCCGTCCGCCCGAGCGGCGAGCCTGGCGCGCGGCGGCGGTGGAGAGCGTCTCGGGCAACACCGTGCGGGTGCGGTTGGCCTCGACCGGCGCGGCCGGGACCCTGCTGACCGCCGACGCCGCCTGGGCCAACGCCAACCGGCCGCTGAAGCGCGGCGACCTGATCTTCGTGGAGCCGCAGGGCGGCCAGTTCGGCCTTCGCCAGGTGCCGGCCGTGAACGGCGCCCTGGTGGCCATCGAACCGCAGTCGGGCCGGGTGCTGGCCATGGTCGGCGGCTATTCCTACGCCCTGTCCAGCTTCAACCGGGCCACCCAGGCCGAGCGCCAGCCCGGTTCGGCCTTCAAGCCGATCGTCTATGCCGCGGCGCTGGAGGGCGACTACACCCCGGCGTCGATCGTGCTCGACGCGCCGATCAGCTTCGCCGGCGGTCCGAACGGCGCCCGCTGGAGCCCCGAGAACTACAGCCGCCAGTACTACGGGCCGCAGACGCTGCGGCGCGGCCTGGAGCTGTCGCGCAACGTCATGACGGTGCGCCTCGCCCAGGCGGTGGGCATGAACAACGTCGTCGACCTCGGCAAGCGGATGGGCGTCTCGGACAAGCTGCAGCCCAACCTGTCGGTCTCGCTGGGGGCCGGGGAGACCACGCCCTACCGCCTGACCGCCGCCTACGCCGCCTTCGTCAACGGCGGCCGACGCGTCGATCCCTATCTGATCGAGGTGGTGCAGAACCGGAATGGCGAGACCATCTTCCGTGCCGACGACCGGGCCTGCCGCGGTTGCGACCGGCCGTTCAGCGGCCAGGAATCGCCGCGTCTCGAACCGCGCGGCGAGCAGGTCATCGACCCGATCACCGCCTACCAGATCAGCTCGATGCTGGAGGGCGTCGTCCAGCGGGGCACCGCCGCCAGCGCCCGCGGCCTGGGCCGCTGGGTCGGGGGCAAGACCGGCACCACCAACGAATACCGCTCGGCGTGGTTCGTGGGCTTCTCCTCTGACATCGTGGTCGGGGTGTTCATCGGCTTCGACGACAACCGGCCGCTGGGTTCGGGCGAGACCGGGGCCACCGGGCCGGTGCCGGTGTTCAACGACTTCATGCAGGTGGCGTTGAAGAAGCGTCCCGCGCGGCCGTTCGTGCGGCCCCGGAACGCGGTGTTCCGCACCGTCAACGGCATCGAGGAAGCCTTCCGCCCCGGCACCGAGCGCCGGCTGCAGGAGGATGCCCCGGCCCCCGCTGCGCCGACCGGACCCCAGAACTACCTCGACGTCCTGCGCCGCGAGCAGGAGGTGGCGGCCGGCCAGCCTCCCGGCCAGACCACCGCCCCGCCGCCGACCACCCCGCCGCCGGCGAAGAAGGAGCCGGCGGAGGATCTGAGCGGGCTGTACTAGGGGCAGCAGGCGGCGGGCAGCAGGACCTGCAGTCGGGCCGTGCCCTGGCCGCTTTCGACATCCCGCTGCCTGCTGCCTGTTGCCTGCCGCCTGCCTCTTCCCCTATGTCCGCGCCTCACCTTCATATCGCGGAGATTGCGATGAGACCGGATGTCGAGGCCATGAAGGCCGACATCGAGCAGAGCGTCGCTCTGCTCAGGAGGCGTCTTTGACTGGGATGTCGCCGTAC
>JAEZIH010000074.1 GCA_023416055.1 Pseudomonadota bacterium
GCGGGCCGCTCCTGCTGTAGAGGCCTTCCTCCCGGCCCCGGCCGCAGACGCACCCGTAGCTCAGCTGGATAGAGCGTTGCCCTCCGAAGGCAAAGGTCACACGTTCGAATCGTGTCGGGTGCGCCACTTCTCCCCGTTCTGAAACATCGCTTTCCCACCCCTTGCCAAGCGGCGCGGGCGGCGCATCATGGCGGCGGGGTTTGGGGGAGGTTGTGATGAGGATCGCGCTGATTGTCGGGGCCGCCGTCATGGCTCTGGGAGGACCGGCCGCGGCCGAGACGTGGCAGCCGTTCTCGCGGAGCGCCGCCAATGCCTTCATGGCGGATTCCGACAGCATCGTGAGCGCCGAGGGGATCACCTCGATCAAGGTCGCCACCGTGCCGCGCGGGGCCGAGGCCGGCGACCTGAGCCATTCGATCGAGGTCTACGAATTCCGCTGCGGCGCCAACCAGTGGCGCACGGCCGGCGTGGTCGAATACGGGCCGGACGGGGCCGAGGCCGGGCAGTACCCCGAGGAGGACGCGCCCTTCGAGCCCGTGCGCCGGGACACCATGCCCCACTATCTGAAGGAGATCGCCTGCGACGGCGCACGCGCCGTGCCGCCGCACTGGCCGTCGATCGCCGCCTTCATCGAGGCCGGGCGGCCCTGACGACCGCCGTCAGGCGTCGACGGCGGCGTCGAGGGCGTTGGCCTGGATGAACTCGCGGCGCGGCTCGACCACGTCGCCCATCAGCTTGGCGAACAGGTCGGCGGCCTCGTCCTCGTGCTCGACCTCGACCTTCAGCAGGGTGCGGGCGTTGGCGTCGAGGGTGGTCTCCCACAGCTGCTCGGGGTTCATCTCGCCCAGACCCTTGTAGCGCTGGATGGCGATGCCCTTCTTGCCGGCCTCGAGGACCGCCTCGAGCAGGTCCAGCGGACCGCGCACGGTCGTGGCCTTGTCCTTGCGGCGGAAGGTGGCGGGACGGTCGAACAGACCCTCGAAGGCCGCGGCGCGCTCGGCCAGTCGGCGGGCGTCCAGCGAGCGGATCAGGGTTTCCTCAAGCACGATGCGCTCGGTGACGGCGCGGCGCACGCGCTCGAACACCACCGCGCCCTGGGCGCCGGCCGAACCGCTCCACTCGCCATCGCCTTCCTCTGCGTAGAGGTTGAGACGGGCGGCGGCGACCGACGGGTCGGTCGGGGTCTCGTTGAACAGGCCGGCCAGGGCCGCCTGTTCGATGGCGAAGGCGGGGGCGCGCTGCGACAGCCGGTCGACGCCGGCGCGGAAGGCCTTGGCCTCGCGCACCAGGGTCTGCAGGTCGAGACCGACGCGGCGCTCGCCGCCCTGCAGGTCCAGCTCGGCCTCGGACGAGCCTTCCTCGATGAGGTAGGCGTCCATCTCGGCCTGGTCCTTGATGTAGCGACTCTGCTTGCCCTTGGAGACTTTGTAGAGCGGCGGCTGGGCGATGTAGACGTGGCCGCGCTCGATCAGCTCGGGCATCTGCCGGTAGAAGAAGGTCAGCAGCAGGGTCCGGATGTGGGCGCCGTCGACGTCGGCGTCGGCCATCAGGATGATCTTGTGATAGCGCAGCTTGTCCGGGTCGAAATCGTCGCGCCCGATGCCCGTGCCCAGCGCCAGGATCAGGGTGCCGATCGTCTCGGACGACAGCATGCGGTCGAAGCGGGCCCGCTCGACGTTGAGGATCTTGCCGCGCAGGGGCAGGACGGCCTGGTTCTCGCGGTTGCGCGCCTGCTTGGCCGAGCCGCCGGCCGAGTCGCCCTCGACGATGAACAGTTCGGACTTGGCCGGATCGCGCTCCTGGCAGTCGGCCAGCTTGCCGGGCAGGGAGCTGATCTCCATGGCCGTCTTGCGCCGGGTCAGATCGCGGGCCTTGCGCGCGGCCTCGCGGGCGGCGGCGGCCTCGATGATCTTGCCGACGACCATCTTCGCCTCGGCCGGATGCTCCTCGAACCAGGTCGACAGGCCTTCCGAGCACAGGCCCTCGACCGCCGGGCGAACCTCGGACGAGACCAGCTTGTCCTTGGTCTGGGAGCTGAATTTCGGATCCGGAACCTTGACCGAGAGGACGCAGGTCAGACCCTCGCGGGCGTCCTCGCCCGAGACCGAGACCTTCTCCTTGCGGGCGGCGCCGGCGGCGTCGATGTAGCTGCTCATCACCCGGGTCAGCGAGGCGCGGAAGGCCGACAGGTGCGTGCCCCCGTCCCGCTGCGGGATGTTGTTGGTGAAGCACAGCATGGTCTCGTGGTAGCTGTCGTTCCACCACAGGGCGAGGTCCAGCTCGATGCCGTCCTTCTTGCCGCGAATGACGATGACGTCCTTGAGCAGCGGGTTCTTGGACTTGTCGAGGTGGCGCACGAAGGCCTCCACCCCGCCCTCGTAGTGCAGCAGGATGTCGACCGGCTCGGCGCCGCGATTGTCGATCAGCTTGATGACGACGCCGGAGTTGAGGAAGGCCAGTTCGCGCAGGCGGTGCTCGAGCGTCTTCAGGTCGAAGTCTATGTGCGAGAAGGTGGTCACCGACGGGAAGAAGGTCACCTCGGTGCCGGACAGCGGCTTGCCGGAGTCCTCGCGCATCGGGGCGTCGCCGGTGACGCGGAGGCTCTCGACCGTGTCGCCGCGCTCGAAGCGCATCTCGTGGCGCTTGCCGTTGCGGTAGATGACCAGCTTGAGCCAGTCGGACAGGGCGTTGACCACCGAGACGCCGACGCCGTGCAGGCCGCCGGAGACCTTGTAGGAATTCTGGTCGAACTTACCGCCGGCGTGCAGCTGGGTCATGATGACCTCGGCCGCCGACACGCCTTCGCCCTCGTGGATGTCGGTGGGGATGCCGCGGCCGTTGTCGGTGACGGTGACCGATCCGTCCTCGTTGAGGATGACCTGGACCAGGTCGGCGTGGCCGGCGAGGGCCTCGTCGATGGCGTTGTCGACCACCTCGTAGACCATGTGGTGCAGACCCGAGCCGTCGTCGGTGTCGCCGATGTACATGCCGGGGCGCTTGCGCACAGCGTCCAGGCCCTTGAGAACCTTGATGGAGTCGGCGCCGTAGGCGGCCTCCTCGGCGGTATCGGCGCGGCGCTCGGTCGGGTTCTGGTCGGTCATCAATTCGGTCGGATCATCGCCCGTTTCGGGCCGGAAGGGGCGGCGGATCCACCGCCCGGAATCAACGCTTTCCGGGCCGCGAATCTGATCCGCGCCGGAACCGTCAACATATAGGAATTTCCGGGAGAATTGCGAGGGAAACCGGGCGCCGCTCCTCAGGTCCGAGCAGGGCGCCGCGGGGCTCCCGTCAGGCGGCCGGCCGGCGCGGACGCCGGCCGCCGCGAAAGGGTCGTCAGGTCAGCGAGCCGTCGATGTCCTTGCAGGCCTGGATCAGGCCCTGGACCGACTCCACCGACTTTTTGAACATGGCCTTCTCGTCGTCGTTGGTGGTGAACTCGACCACCTTCTCCACGCCGCCGGCGCCGATCAGGGCGGGGACGCCGACGTAGAGGTCCGAGATGCCGTATTCGCCCGACAGCCAGACGGCGCAGGGCAGGACGCGCTTCTGGTCCAGCAGGTAGGAGCGGGCCATGGCGATGGCGCTCTCGGCCGGGGCGTAGAAGGCCGAGCCGGTCTTCAGCAGGGCGACGATCTCGCCGCCGCCCTTGCGGGTGCGTTCGACGATGGCGTCCAGATCGGCCTGGGACAGGAAGCCGGCCTTGACCGCGTCCGGCAGCGGCAGGCCGCCAACGGTCGAGTGGCGCACCATCGGCACCATGTCGTCGCCGTGGCCGCCCAGGGTCCAGGCGTGGATGTCCTGCACCGAGACGCCGGTCTTTTCAGCGAGGAAGTAGGCGAAGCGGGCCGAGTCGAGCACGCCGGCCATGCCGACGACCTTCTCCTTCGGCAGGCCCGAGAACTTCTGCAGGGCCCAGACCATGGCGTCGAGCGGGTTGGTGATGCAGATCACGAAGGCGTTCGGGGCGTGCGCCTTGATGCCCTCGCCGACGGCTTTCATGACCTTGAGGTTGATGCCGATCAGGTCGTCGCGGCTCATGCCCGGCTTGCGCGGCACGCCGGCGGTGACGATGCAGACGTCGGCGCCCGCGATGTCGGCGTAGTCGTTGGCGCCCTTCAGGGCCACGTCCTGGCCGAACACGGCCGAGGCCTCGGCGATGTCCAGCGCCTTGCCCTGCGGGGTGCCCTCGGCGATGTCGAACAGGATCACGTCGCCCAGCGCCTCGCGCGCCGCGATGTGAGCGAGGGTGCCGCCGATCATGCCGGCGCCGATGAGGGCGATCTTCGCGCGAGCCATTTGGTTCATCTCCGGGAGGAAGGTTTGGGCGGTCGAAAACCGCCGTCGGGCGGGGTCTAGACCCGCGCGCCCGGGCCTGCAACCGTGACGCCGCGTCACGGAGAGACCATGAGCCGACCCCCCGACAGCCCGCGCGAGACCCGCCCCGAACTGGTGGCGCCCGACGAGGTGCCCGAGGGCCTGCTGACCGTCGCCGACGAGGGCGCGATCCGGGCCGAGCTGGAGACCTGGAGGGCCCGGGTGCTGAAACGGCCGGGGCTGTGGGACAGGGCCTCGCGGGCGACCCAGGAGCGGATCAACCGCGCCATACCGGAACGCGTCCACGCTATCGTCACCTCGGGCGTCGAGGCGATGACGCGGGGCATACTGACCGGCTCCGAGGTGCTGAACGCGCGGCCGCCGGCAGGCGGGTCGCTGGCCGCGCGCGAGGCCAGGGCGCGCGCCCTGATCCGCACCTACCGGAATACGGCGGGGGTCGAGGGCGGCGTGGCCGGGGCCGGCGGCTTCGTCCTGGCGGCGGCCGACTTCCCCGCCTTGATGGCCATCAAGGTGCGGATGCTGGCGGATATCGTATCGGTCTACGGCTGGGGCGGCGGGACGCCCGGCGAGCGGCTGTTCCTGCTGCACGTGTTCCACCTCGCCTTCGCCAGCCCGAAGCGGCGCCCCGACGCGCTGCGGGCGCTGGAGGAGTGGATCGCCGGGGCCGGCCAGGAGATGGCCGACTACGACTGGCGGCGCTTCCAGCAGGAGTACCGGGACTACATCGACCTGGCCAAGATGGCCCAGCTGATCCCCATAGTCGGGGCTCCGATCGGGGCGGTGGTCAACTGGCGGCTGGTCGACCGGCTGGGCGAGACCGCCATGATGGCCTGCCGGCTGCGCTGGTTCGCGGAGGCACGATAAGACGATCTGCTAGCAGATTCAAAAACTATCGATTTTACTTTGAACCGTCGCGGGCGGATGCTGACCCTCCACACCGGCAGGAGGACACGCCATGGACGGATCATCGACGAGCCCGCTGAGCGACCCGAAGAAGGAGCCCATGGCGATGCGATCGCTGCTGGGCCGCACCAACCGGGACTGGTGGCCGAACAACCTGTCGGTCGACATCCTGCACCAGCACGGACGCACCGGCGACCCGATGGGGGACGGCTTCAACTACGCCGAGGCCTTCAAGAAGCTGGACTATGAGGGCGTGAAGCGCGACCTGCGCGCCCTGATGACCGACAGCCAGTCGTGGTGGCCGGCGGACTACGGCCACTACGGCCCCTTCTTCATCCGCATGGCGTGGCACTCGGCCGGCACCTATCGCATCGGCGACGGACGCGGCGGGGCCGGGTCGGGCCAGCAGCGCTTCGCCCCGCTGAACAGCTGGCCGGACAACGCCAACCTCGACAAGGCCCGTCGCCTGCTCTGGCCGATCAAGCAGAAGTACGGCGCCAACCTTTCGTGGGCGGACCTGATGATCATGGCCGGCAATGTGGCCATCGAAAGCATGGGCGGACCGATCTTCGGCTTCGGGGGCGGCCGCGCCGACGTCTGGGAGCCCGAGCAGGACGTCTACTGGGGCACCGAGGAGAACTGGGTCGGCGACGAAGCGAACGAGACCCGCATCCAGCCCGACAAGGGCATGGCGCTGGAGGAGCCGCTGGCGGCGATCCAGATGGGCCTGATCTACGTCAATCCGGAAGGCCCCGGCGGCGTGCCGGACGCCCTGCAGTCGGCCCGCGACATCCGCGAGACCTTCGCCCGCATGGGCATGAACGACGAGGAGACCGCGGCCCTGACCGTCGGCGGGCACACCTTCGGCAAGGCCCACGGCAATGGGGACGCCTCCAAGGTCGGGGTCTCCCCGGAAGGCGCCGACATCGCCCAGCAGGGCCTCGGCTGGGTCTCCGGCCACGAGAGCGGCGTGGGCGACCACACCATCACCTCGGGCATCGAGGGGGCGTGGACCCCGACCCCGATCACCTGGGACATGACCTATTTCGACATGCTGCTGGACCACGAGTACGAACTGGTCCGCAGCCCGGCGGGGGCCAAGCAGTGGCAGCCGGTCGGCAATCCCGACGACACCTTGGCCCCGGCGGCGCACACGCCCGGCAAGCGCGTGCCGACGATGATGACCACGGCCGACATGGCCTTCAAGTTCGACCCCGAGTACCGCAGGATCATGGAGCGGTTCCGGGCCGATCCGGCCTATTTCGCCGACGCCTTCGCCCGCGCCTGGTTCAAGCTGACCCACCGCGACATGGGCCCCAGGGTCCGCTACCTCGGGCCGGAAGTGCCGGACGAGGACCTGATCTGGCAGGACCCGATCCCGAAGCACGTCGGGCCGCTGATCGGCGAGGCCGAGATACGGGCGCTGAAGGAGCGGATCGTCGCCGCCGACCTGTCCGTGGCCGAGCTGGTCAAGACCGCCTGGGCCGCCGCGGTGACCTATCGCGGCTCGGACCACCGCGGCGGGGCTAACGGCGGCCGGCTGCGCCTTGCGCCACAGAAGGACTGGGCGGTCAACGAGCCCGAGGTGCTGGCGCGCGTGCTCGGCGTCTACGAGGACATCAAGGCCAGCTCGGGCTTCAACGTGTCCATCGCCGACCTGATCGTGCTGGGCGGCTCGGTCGGGATCGAGAAGGCCGCCCGCGCCGCCGGCCATGACGTCGAGGTCCCGTTCCGCCCCGGCCGCACCGACGCCAGCCAGGAGCAGACCGACGTGCACAGCTTCGCCGTGCTGGAGCCAAAGGCTGACGGTTTCCGCAACTACCTGAAGACGCGCATCAACGTGCCGACAGAGGAGCTGCTGGTCGACCGGGCCCAGCTGCTGGGCCTGACCGCCCCGCAGATGACGGTGCTGGTCGGCGGCCTGCGGGTGCTGGGCGCCAACCACGGCGGGGCGACCCACGGCGTCCTGACCGAGCGCCCGGGCCAGCTGACCAACGACTTCTTCGTCAACCTGCTGGACATGCGGACGGCGTGGAAGGAAGTCGACGGCCGCGGCGACGAGGTCTACGTCGGCGCCGACCGCGACACCGGCGAGGAGCGCTGGACCGCCACCCGCACCGACCTGGTGTTCGGCTCCAACGCCCAGCTGCGCGCCCTGTCCGAGGTCTACGCCTCGGCCGACGCGGGCGGGAAGTTCGTGCGCGACTTCGTTTCAGCCTGGACCCAGGTGATGAACGCCGACCGCTTCGACCTGACCCTGAACGAGGAGTTCGGGACAGCGGCGGCCTGATCGCGCCGTCGGAACCAGTCCCCGCGGCGTCGCCGCGCCGCGGGGCGTTTCATAAGAGATGCAAATGGCTATGGCGTTCAGCATAGCATCGGACTATCACGCCCGCATGCTTCCGACCCTGCGCCAGCTCCAGTATCTCAAGCTCCTCGCCGAGCACGCCTCGTTCAGCCGCGCGGCCGAGGCGGCCCATGTCAGCCAGCCGGCCCTGTCGGCGGGGGTGCAGGAGCTGGAGAAGATCCTCGGCGCGCCGGTGGTCGAGCGCACCCGCGGCAATGTCCAGCTGACGGCCGTGGGGGCCGAGGCCGTGCGCCGCGCCGAGGACGTGCTGGCCCGCACCGAGGACCTGGTCGAGGCGGCGCGCAACGCCGGCAAGCCCCTGTCCGGCCGCTTCCGCCTGGGGGTGATCCCGACCGTGGCGCCCTTCCTGCTGCCGGCGCGGCTGCCCGAGCTGCGCGAGGCCTATCCCAAGCTGCGCCTGTTCATCCGCGAGGACCTGACCCCCCGGCTGGTGGCGGCGCTTAAGGCGGGTCACCTCGACGCGGCGGTGATCGCCCTGCCCTACGCCGCCCAGGGCATCGACCACGCCCGCATCGGCGACGACGAGATCATGGCCGCGGCCCCGGCGGGCCACGCCCTCGCCGGCAAGGGGCCGATCCAGCCGGGCTCGCTGAAGGCCGAAGACCTGATCCTGCTCGAGGACGGCCACTGCCTGCGCGACCAGGCCCTCTCGGCCTGCAACATCGAGGCGCCGAAGGGCGACGACGTCTTCGCCGCCACCAGCCTGCACACCCTGGTGCAGATGGTGTCCTCCGGCCTGGGGGTCAGCTTCCTGCCCGAGATGGCCGTGCGCGCCGGCCTGGCCGACGCCCCCGGCGTGGTGGTGCGGCCGATCGCGGCCAGGGCGCCCCGGCGCGAGATCGTGGTCGCCTGGCGCACGGGCTCCAGCCGGGCGGCGGAGGCGCGCCTGCTGGCCGAGGCGCTGAAGCTGGACTGACATCTTCCATTACGAACCCGTAAGGTGCGGGCCGGGACGGGCCTGATAGGGTCCGCCGCCGCCTTTCCGCGCCCGGAGTTCGCGCATGAAGACCCGCCTGATCCTGTCCGTCGCCGCCTCGGCCCTCCTGCTGGGCCTGCCGGCCGCCGCCGTCGCCCACGGCCCCGCTCCGGCGACCGCGACCGCCCCGGCCCAGGCCGCCGTCGAGGTGCCGCCGCTGGGCTTCACCCGGCGGGTGCTGGACAACGGCATGGAGGTCTATTCGGCGCGCGACGCCTCGACCTCCAACGTGACGGTGCAGGTCTGGTACCGCGTCGGCTCCAAGGACGATCCGGCCGGACGCTCGGGCTTCGCCCACCTGTTCGAACACCTGATGTTCAAGGCGACGAAGAACATGCCGACGGAGAGCTTCGACCGGCTCACCGAGGACGTGGGCGGCATGAACAACGCCTTCACCGCCGACGACGTGACCGCCTATTACGAGGTGGTCCCGGCCAACCATCTGGAGCGCATCCTGTTCGCCGAGGCGGACCGCATGGGCTCGCTGGTCGTCGACGAACCGACCTTCGTCTCCGAGCGCGACGTGGTGAAGGAGGAGTACCGCCAGCGCATCCTCGCCAGCCCCTACGGCCGACTGTTCGGCCTGTTCGCGCCACAGACGATCTACCAGGAGCACCCCTACCGCCGGCCGGGCATCGGCTCGATCGAGGAGCTGGATTCCTCGACGCTCGACGACGTGCTGCGCTTCCACGCCACCTACTACCGGCCGGACAACGCCATCCTGATCGTCGCGGGCAATTTCGACCAGGCCCAGCTGGACCGCTGGGTCGATCAGTATTTCGCGCCGCTGGAAAAGCCGTCGACGCCGCTGCCGGCCAACGCCGTGGTCGAGCCCGAACCCACGGCCCCGCGCTCGGCCACCTACTACGCCCCGAACGTGCCCCTGCCGGCGGTGGTGCTGGCCTGGAACACCGTGCCGTATTCGCATGAGGACCGCGCCGCCCTGACCGTGCTGGACGGCATCCTGTCGACCGGGGAGAGCAGCCGCCTGTATCGCTCGCTGGTTTATGATCAGCAGATCGCCGCCCAGGCCAGCTCCAGCCCCGACTTCGCCCAGCAGGCCGGCAACCTGACCGCCTACGCCATCATGGCCCAGGGCGAGAGCATCGAGGCCGGCAAGGCCGCGCTGGAGGCCGAGATCGCCCGCCTGCGCGACGAGCCGGTCACCGAGGCGGAACTGGTCGAGGCCAAGAACGAGCTGGTCGCCAACGCCCTGCGCGGCCGCGAAAGCATCGACGATCGCGCCACCACCCTGGGCATGGCTCTGATCCTGACCGGCGACCCCACCGCCCCGGACCGCGAGATCGCCGAAATCCAGGCGGTCACCGCCGCGGACGTCCAGCGGGTCGCGCGTCGCTATCTGACGCCGCAGCGGCAGATCACCCTCAACTACCTGCCGGCCGACGAGCAGAACCCGGCCAGCGTGCAGAACATGAATGTCGACGCCCCCGTGACCGTCGCGGCCCTGGCCCCGGCCCGCCCGGTGGCCAGCCTGCTGCCGGAAGCCGAACGGGCCCGCCTGCCCGAGGCCGGCCCGGAAGTGTCGCCGGCCACGCCGGCCATCGCCGACTTCCGCCTCGACAACGGCCTGCGCGTGCTGGTCGCGCCGCGCGAAGGCCTGCCGCTGGTCTCCGCCCGCCTGAGCTTCGACGCGGGGGCCGCCAACGACCCGGCCGGCAAGCCGGGCGTAGCCTCGATGACCGCCGCCCTGCTGACCCAGGGAACGGGCGCCCGCTCGGCGCCCGAGATCGCCACCGCTCTCGAACAGCTGGGCGCGACGGTCGGCGCCGGCTCGGGCGCGGACTTCACCAATGTCTACGCCAATGCGCCGAAGGGCGTGTTCGGCGAGACGCTGGCGCTGATGGCGGACGTGGTGCGCAATCCGGCCTTCGCCGCCGAGGAGCTGGAGCGCCAGCAGTCGCAGACCCTCGACGGCCTGCGCGTGGCGCTCAGCCAGCCCGGCTCGGTGGCCAGCCAGTCCGTCGGCCGGGTGGTCTACGGCGATGCGCCCTACGCCGCGCCCGCCGGCGGCACGCTGAACAGCATCCCGGCCATCACCCGCGACGACGTGGCGGCCTTCCACACGGCGCTGTATCGGCCGTCGCAGGCCACGCTGGTGTTCTCGGGCGACATCACCGAGGCCGAGGCCCGGGCGCTGGCCCAGCAGGCTTTCGGCGACTGGCGCGACCCGGCCGGGGCCGTCCCGGTCATCGCCGACAAGGCCGGCCCCGGCCTGGCGCCGCGCATCGTGGTCATCGACCAGCCGGGCGCCGGACAGGCCGCGGTGACGGCGGCGATCCGGGGGGTCAGCCGCACCGATGCCGACTACTTCCCGCTGACGCTGGGCAACACCCTGCTGGGCGGCGGCTTCTCCTCCCGCCTGAACCAGGAGATCCGCATCAACCGCGGCCTCAGCTACGGCGCCCGCGCCGGGCTGGGCGCGCGCGAGGACGACGGCCTGTTCACCGCCTCGACCCAGACCAAGAACGAGACCGCGGTCGAGGTGGCCGACCTGATCCTCGCCGAGATCGAACGGATGGGATCGTCGCGGCCGAGCCAGGAAGAGCTGGCCCCGCGCCGGGCGACCCTGATCGGCGGCTTCGGCCGCTCGCTGGAGACGGTCGACGGCCTGGGCGGACTGGTGGCGGAGCTGGCGCTCTACGACCTGCCGATGAGCGAGCTGGCC
>JAEZIH010000189.1 GCA_023416055.1 Pseudomonadota bacterium
GCCATCATGAAGGCCTCGTGGCCGCTCTCGGCCAGCTGGACCGCCTCGGCGACGAAGGTGACGCGCTTGCGCTTGAGGGCCGGGGCCATGTCCTCCAGCGGGTGGCCGGAGAGGTAGAAGCCTACCGCGGCCAGTTCCTGGTCCAGCTTCTCGGGGCCGACCCACGGCTCGACGGGCTTGAGGCGCGGGCGGGCGGCGGCGGCCTGGTCGCCGCCGAACAGGCTGACCTGGGCCGAGGCGCGTTCGGCGGCCACGCTCTGGCAGTAGGCGATCAGGGTGTCGGCCTGCTCGACCAGCTGGCGGCGGTTGCTGTGGAAGCTGTCGAAGGCGCCAGCGCGGGCAAGGTTCTCGAGCGCGCGCTTGTTGACGAATTTGGGATCGACCCGCTCGAGGAAGTCGAAGATGTCGGTGAAGCGGCCGCCGGTCTCGCGCACCTCGACGAGGTGCTTCATGGCCTCGAGGCCGACGTTGCGGATGGCGCCCAGCGCATAGAGCACCGAACCGGTCTCGGCGCCGTCGGGCCCCTCCTCCCACTCGACGTCGAAGTCGGCCGAGGAGCGGTTCACGTCCGGGGCCTTCACCGGCACGTCGAAGCGACGGCAATCCTGATAGAAAACAGCAAGCTTGTCGGTGTTGCTGAGATCGAGGCTCATGGACGCGGCCATGAACTCGACGGGGTGGTTGGCCTTCAGCCAGCCGGTCTGGAAGGAGATCAGGGCGTAGGCGGCGGCGTGCGACTTGTTGAAGCCGTAGCCGGCGAACTTGGCCACCAGGTCGAAGATGCCGCCGGACTGCTCTTCCGGAACTCCCTTCTCGGACGCGCCCTTGATGAAGCGGGCGCGTTGGAAGTCCATCTCCTCCTTCTTCTTCTTGCCCATCGCCCGGCGCAGCAGGTCAGCCTCGCCGAGGCTGTAGCCCGCCAGGATCTGGGCGATCTTCATCACCTGCTCCTGGTAGATGATGACGCCGTAGGTCTCGGTCAGGACCTCCTTCAGCGAGGGGTGCAGATAGTCGACCTCCTGCCGACCGAACTTCCGGTCGATGTAGGTGTCGATCATCTCCATCGGCCCGGGCCGGTAGAGGGAGATGAGGGCGGTGATCTCCTCGATCGAGCCGCAGCGCATCTTGCGCAGGGTGTCGCGCATGCCCTGTGATTCGAGCTGGAACACCCCGACGGTCTGGCCCGAGGCCATCAGTTCGTAGGTCCTGGGGTCGTCCAGCGGCAGCTGGTTCCACACCGGGGCCGCGCCGCGGCGCTCGAGATACTGCCGGGCGCGGTCGAGCACGGTCAGGGTCTTGAGGCCGAGGAAGTCGAACTTCACCAGGCCGGCGGCCTCGACCCACTTCATGTTGAACTGGCTGGCCGGGATGGTGGAGCGCGGATCCTGGTAGAGGGGCGCCAGCTCGACCAGCGGGCGGTCGCCGATGACGATGCCGGCCGCGTGGGTGGAAGCGTTGCGGTACAGGCCCTCCAGCTCCAGCGCCGTCTCGAGCAGGGAGCGGACCGCCGGCTCGCTGTCGCGGGCTTCCTTCAGCCGCGGCTCGAGATCGATGGCCTGGGCCAGGGTGACGGGGTTGGCGGGGTTGGCCGGGACCATCTTGGCGAGGCGGTCGACCTGGCCCAGCGGCATCTGCAGCACCCGGCCGACGTCGCGCAGCACGGCGCGCGCCTGGAGGGTGCCGAAGGTGATGATCTGGGCGACGCGGTCCTTGCCGTAGCGGTCCTGGACGTAGTCGATGACCTCTTCCCGCCGCTCCTGGCAGAAGTCGATGTCGAAGTCGGGCATCGACACCCGCTCGGGGTTGAGGAAGCGCTCGAACAGCAGGCCGAAGCGCAGCGGGTCGAGGTCGGTGATGGTCAGGGCCCACGCCACCAGCGAGCCGGCCCCGGAGCCCCGTCCCGGGCCCACGGGGATGCCGTGCTGCTTGGCCCATTTGATGAAGTCCGACACGATCAGGAAGTAGCCGGGGAAGCCCATCTGCTGGATGATGCCGACCTCCCATTCGAGGCGGTTCCAGTAGTCCTCTTCCGGCGCGGCGGGGGTCACCTGCTTCAGGCGCACCTTCAGGCCCTCGCGGGCCTGGTGCATCAGCTCGTCGGGTTCGGAGCGGCCGGCGCCGGTGTCAAAGCGCGGCAGGATAGGCGCGCGGGTCGGCGCCACGAAGGCGCAGCGCCGGGCGATGTCGAGGGTGGTGTCGCAGGCCTCGGGCAGGTCAGCGAACAGCTCGCGCATGGCGGCGGCCGGCTTGAACCAGTGCTCGCCGGTGATGCGGCGGCGGTCCTCCTGGCCGGTGAAGGCGCCGTCGGCGATGCACAGCAGGGCGTCGTGGCTCTTCGCCTGCGCCGCCTTTGCGTAGTGGACGTCGTTGGTGGCGACCAGGGGGACGTCGGGGGCGTAGGCCCACTCGACCAGGCCCCGCTCGGCCTGGGCCTCGCGCGGCAGGCCGTGGCGTTGCAGCTCGACGTAGAAGCGGTCGCCGAAGGCCGCCTGCATGGCGGCCAGGGCGGCGGCGGCCTCGGCGGGCTTGTCCTGCACAAACAGAGGGTCGATCGGACCGTCGGGGCCGCCGGAGAGCAGCAGCAGGCCCTCGCTGTGTGCCACCACCCGTTCCCACGGCACGCTGGGCTCGTCCATCGCCCCGGCTTCGAGGAAGGCCGCCGACGACAGGGCGGAGAGGTTCAGCCAGCCGACTTCGCTCTGCACCAGCAGGACGATGGTCGGGCATCTGGCCCAGCGCTCGGCCATGCGGCCGCCGATGCCGGTGACCGGCAGGGCGCAGCCGAGGATGGGCTGGACGCCGGCGTCCTTCGAGGCCTGGCTGAACTCCAGCGCCCCGAACAGGTTGGCGCGATCCGCCACCCCCACCGCCGGCATGCCCGCATCCGCCGCCAGCCGGGGAACCTTGGCCGCCTTGATCGCGCCTTCCAGCAGCGAATAGGCGGAGCGGACCCGGAGGTGGATGAAGCCCTGGCTGTTCAGCGTCTCGGTCAAACCGGGTCCCTTGTCGTGCGCGCCTGTTGTGGACCGAGTCTCACATCACGGGCGACCGGGACACCGCAAAGCGGCGCGCAACCGGCGGCGACGGGGGATGGTCTGTGGACACCCGGCCAGCCGAAATGTGCACTCCGAAAAAATCGCGTGCACATCGTGCACTTTCAGGGGCCGGCCTCCCCCGCAGCCTCAGACGGCGGACGTCAGCAGGGCCGCCTGCCACACCATCCAGACGAAGCCGCCGCAGGACGCCAGCGACAGCAGATCCCGAGCCCAACGCGCCATGATCATCCTCCCTCACGTGTGTTCCGGGAATGTTCTATGTTGCTCCTTTGTTCCCGTCAACGTCCATCGATGATGGCTCAGGCGGCCCTCGGCGGACGCCATGCGGCGGCGAGGGCGATGAGCAGCGGGAGCGCAGGGTTGATAACCTGAATGGCGAGCAGCCCGGGCAATCCGAGCTCCCCGGAAAGATACGCCTTAAGCGACAGCATCAGCACGGCGTGGGCCGCCACGCCGCCTGCCAGGGCCCCGCCGGCGACGCGCCAGCCCAGGTCCGGCCGCGAAAGGGCGAGGCGGAAGACGTGGAAAGACAGCGGCAGGAACAGCAGGACGGCCGTGAGCAGGCCGGGCTTGTACCCTCCCCCCGCCAGCGCCGGGCCCAGGTGGACGAGGGCGTTGACCGCCGGGACGCCAAGATAGCCGACGGCCAAGGCGGGCCAGCGACGCGCCAGCAGGGCGGCGATGGGGCCGGCCAGCCAGACCAGCGGCAGGTTCACCGCCGTGATGAAGGCCTCCGGCGCCGGGCAGACTGCAGCATCCGGATAGCCGACAATGCCGCACAACTCGGCGCGGAAGGCGTAGGCCGCGCTGCGGGCGTCGACGCCGTGCTCCTCGAACTGGTGCAACAGGTAGGCCGCCGTCGCCGCCCAGACGAGCCAAGCCAGGTCGCGGGTGCGCGGCCTGGTACGGTCGGCGCGAAGGTCGCCGAACGCCAGCTCAGTCAGCAGCAGGGCCGCCAGGCCAAGTCCGATCCATGGCCAGAGGTGTGAGAACGGCATAGGGCGAGGTTAGGAGCCGCTCGAACGGGACGCCAGCGGGCTGGAGGGAACTTCGGCGACCAACGCTGACAGGCCCGTCCTCCGCGGAAGCTGCGTGGCGGGAGGGCGTGGACCCACCCCTTGGCCGGGTTCCGAGATCGGGGCGTCGCAGGCAGCCGCTCCACCGCTTCGCGGTCCCCCTCCCCACTGCGTGGGGAGGAGATCATGACATCAGTAGGCGTGGCTCTCGGCCGGGCGTTCTTCCAGATGGCCGTCCTTGAGGGCGAAGACGCGGTCCATGTGACCGGCCAGCTCCATGTTGTGGGTGGCGATCAGGGCGGCGACGCCGGTCTGTTTGACGAGGTCGTGCTGGGCTTCGAACACGGTCTGGCTTGTGGCCGGGTCGAGGTTGCCGGTGGGCTCGTCGGCGAGCAGCAGGCGCGGGCGGTTGGCCAGGGCGCGGGCGACGGCGACGCGCTGGCGTTCGCCGCCCGACAGCTGGGCCGGCTGGTGGGTCAGGCGGTGGCCGAGGCCCAGCTTCTCCAGCAGTTCGGTGGCGCGGGCCCGGGCGGCCTCGCGGCCGTGGCCGGCGATGCGCAGCGGCAGGGCGACGTTGTCGCGGGCGTCGAACTCGGGAAGCAGGTGGTGGAACTGGTAAACGAAGCCGATCGAGCCAAGGCGCACGCGGGTGCGGGCGCTGTCGGGCAGGTGGCCCATCTCGTGGCCGTCGATGAGGACATCGCCGGTCGTCGGGTGCTCGAGCAGGCCGGCGGCGTGCAGCAGCGACGACTTGCCCGATCCCGAGGGACCGATCAGGCCCACGACCTCGCCCGGCCGGACATCGAGATCGACACCCCGGAGCACGGTCAGGCCGCCGTCGGCGGTGTCGTAGGTGCGGGTCAGGCCGCGGACCGAGAGGACGGGGGCGGTCTCACTCATAACGGAGCGCCTCCACGGGATCGAGTTTGGCCGCCTGCCACGAGGGGATCAGGCCGGCGACGCAGCTCATGAAGAAGGACCACACGGTGACCCAGACGACGTCCAGGGGATCGACCTCGGCCGGGATGGCCTCCAGCATGTAGACGTCGGCGTCGAACAGGCGGACCTGGAACAGGCCTTCGAGGAAGTGCTGGATGGCCCCGATGTTGAGGCAGAACAGCAGGCCGAGAACCAGTCCGGTGAGGGTGCCGGCCACGCCGATCGCCGCGCCGGCGATGAAGAAGACGCGCAGCATCGAGCCCTGGCTGGCCCCGACGGTGCGCAGGATGGCGATGTCGCGAGTCTTGTTCTTCACCAGCATGACGATGCCGGAGATGATGTTGAGGGCGGCGATGGCGACGACGAGGCCGAGGATGATGCTCATGGCCACACGCTCGACCTTCAGGGCGCCCCAGAAGGCGGCCAGCCGGTCGCGCCAGTCCGAGACGATGGCGGCGCCGCCCACGGCCTGACGGACGGGGGTGAGCAGCTCGCCGACGCGGTCGGGCTCCTGCACCTTCAGCTCGATGACGTCCCAGACGCCTTCCTTGGCGAAGAACAGCTGGGCCTGCTCCAGCGGCATGAAGATGAAGGCGCGGTCGAAATCGGCGGTGCCCGAACTGAACATGCCGCCCACGCGGTAGGTCTTTTCCAGACCGCCGAGGTTGCCCAGGGCGCTGTCGGCGCCGGTCGGGGAATAGAGGGTGATCGGATCCCCGATCCTGAGGCCCATGCTCTCGCCGAGCGACTTGCCGATCAGGATGTTGTCCCCGCCGTAGGGACCCTGACCGAAGCTGCGGCGAGCGCTCTCGTCGAGGCTGTCGTAGACGTAGCGCATGGAGTCGAGGTCGTCGGGGCGGATGCCGCGGACCATGGCGCCGGTGGTCACGCCCGCCGCGCGGACGATGCTCTGGCTCTCGGTCAGGGGGGTGACGCTGACCACGCCCGGCACCTGGCTGATGCGCTGCACGGCGGCGTCGCGGTCAGGGGAGTAAAGCACTTGCCCCTGGACGTAGAGGTGGCCGTTGAACGACAGCATGCGGTCGAGCAGCTCGTTGCGGAAACCCGCCATGATGCTCATCACCGTGATCAGGGCCATGACCGCGAGCGCGATGGCGACGTAGGAGATGATGGCGATCAAGGCGATGCCGCCTTCCTTGCGACGGGCGCGCAGGTAGCGGAGGGCGAGGCCGAACTCCCAGGCGGAGAAGGCCCCGGCGGGCTTGACGGGCTTCGCCGCCACGGCGTCGGTCATGCGGTCAGCCTCGCGATGGCGTCTTCCAGCGACAGGGACAGCTTCTCGCCGGTGGCGCGGCGCTTCAGCTCGACCACCCCGTCGGCGAGGCCTTTCGGCCCGATGGTCAGCTGCCAGGGCACGCCGATCAGGTCGGCGGTGGCGAACTTGCCGCCGGGGCGTTCGTCGGTGTCGTCGTAGAGGACGTCCTTGCCGAGGCCTTCCAGCCGGGCGACGGCGTCCTCGCAGGCGGCCGAGACGGCGGCGTCGTTGGCGCGCAGGTTGATGACCACCACGTCGAAGGGGGCGACGGCGTCGGGCCAGATGATGCCGCCCTCGTCGTGGCTGGCCTCGATGATGGCGCCGAGCAGGCGGGACACGCCGACGCCGTAGGAGCCCATGTGCACGGGCGCGTCCTTGCCGTCGGGGCCCTGGACGTTGGCCTTCATCGGGGCCGAGTATTTGGTCCCGAAGTAGAAGATGTGACCGACCTCGATGCCGCGGGCGGACAGGCGGTCGCCCTCGGCGGTCTCGGCCTCGAAGCGGGCGGCGTCGTGCATCTCTTCCGTCGCGGCGTATAGGGAGGTGCGGCCGTCGACCACGGCCTGCAGGTCGTCCCAGTCGACATCGCCGCCGGGGGCGGGCATCTCGACCAGCTTGCGGTCGCAGAACACGGCGCTCTCGCCGGTGTCGGCCAGGACGATGAACTCGTGGGAGAGGTCGCCGCCGATGGGGCCGGTGTCGGCGCGCATCGGCACCGCCTTCAGGCCCATGCGGGCGAAGGTGTTGAGATAGGCCACGAACATGCGGTTGTAGGCCTTGCGGGCCGAGGCCTCGTCGATGTCGAAGCTGTAGGCGTCCTTCATCAGGAATTCGCGGCCGCGCATGACGCCGAAGCGCGGGCGGCGCTCGTCGCGGAACTTCCACTGGATGTGGAAGAGGTTGAGCGGCAGCGCCTTGTAGGACTTCACATAGGCCCGGAAGATGTCGGTGATCATCTCCTCGTTGGTGGGGCCGTAGAGCAGCTCGCGCTCGTGCCGGTCGGTGATGCGCAGCATCTCGGGGCCGTAGGCGTCGTAACGGCCGGACTCGCGCCACAGGTCGGCGAGCTGGAGGGTGGGCATGAGCAGTTCGACGGCCCCCGCCCTGACCTGCTCCTCGCGCACGATCTGCTCGATCTTCTTCAGCACCCGCAGGCCCAGCGGCAGCCAGGCGTAGATGCCGGCGGCCTCCTGGCGGATCAGGCCGGCGCGGAGCATCAGCTGGTGCGAGACGATCTGGGCGTCCGAAGGCGCCTCTTTGAGCGTGGGAAGGAAGTAGCGCGACAGGCGCATGGGGTCAGAATCCGGCGTGGGAGGCGTGGGACGAATGGTTTAGCCGGGAGGACGGGGCGAAAGCTAGGCCAGACTAGGTTCTGGGTTCCAGGTTCCAGGGGCTAGGGAGAATGCCTTCTGTGCGCTTCCCCAGAACCAAGCCCCCAGAACCTGGACCCATCCTACGGATGGGGCCGTCCGATGCCGTAGCGCGCGGCCAGATAGGGGGCGATGGCGTGGTCCTGGAGGAAGCGGCGGCCGGTGGCCTGGCTGGTTTGGGCCTCGGGCCAGTCGAGGACGCCGTCGAGGACCAGGAGGGGGCAGGACTGGTGCTCCTCGCCGACCTCGGCGATGACGGCGGCGCGGGGGCGCGGGTGGTCGAGGCGGACGATGTCGAGTTGGTCCTTCAGGGCCGGATAGAAGGCGAGGACGCCCTCGATGTAGGCCCCGGCGGGGCAGAACCACGGCCCGCCCTCGTCGTCATGCCAGTCGGGATTGAGCAGGAACAGGCGGTCGGTCATGCTCAGGCCGGCGGGGTCAGTTCAGGCAGCGGCATCCAGCCGATGTAGACCAGCACCATGATCAGGACCCAGACCAGGGCCGAGACCCAGGTGGTGGTGATGAACTTCTTCCTGACGTTGGGCTGCACCGGCGCGCCCCACTGGCCGCCGTCGGTGGGCCGCTCCTGATCGCGCTGGTTCATGCCCAGGGGCAGGATGGCGAAGAGGACCACCCACCAGCACACGATGTAGACCGCCAGCATGGTGACGGCGCCGATCGGCATGCCCATCAGTGGGCTCCTTCCTTCGGGGTTTCCATCAGCTCGACGAGGACGCCGCCCATGTCCTTGGGGTGGACGAAGAGGATCGGCGTGCCGTGAGCCCCGATGCGCGGCTCGCCCGTGCCGAGGATGGTCGCGCCTCTGGCCCGGAGCGCATCACGCGCCGCCAGAATATCCTCGACCTCGAAGCAGACGTGGTGCTGGCCGCCCCTGGGGTTCTTCGCCAGGAAACCATGGATCGGCGAGTCGTCGCCCAGCGGCTCGATCAGCTCGATCTGGCTGTTGGGCAGGTCGACGAAACAGACGCGGACGCCCTGGGCCGGCAGGTCGAAGGGCGCGTGCGCCTTCGTCGCCCCGAGCAGGTCGCGGTAGAGGGCGACGCTGGCCTCGATGGACGGGGTGGCGACGCCGACGTGGTTGAGTCTTCCGATCATGCACGGGACTTAGCCGTTCCCGCCGCGCCGGAGAAGGCGCCGAAGCGCCTCAGGCGTGCGCGTGTTCAAGAGCCAGGGCGTCGCCCGCCAGTTCAACTGACCGGCCGTTCGCCGTCCACCGCAATGAGAGGAGCTCCAGGGCCGCCGCCGCGGCCGGCATCCGCGCCTGCAGGTGCAGTCCGGCGCCGGGCTCCAGCCAGGCGGTCCGGGCGCTGACCGGGGCGCCGACCGCCCTGCCCGCCCGGTCGACGAAGCGGAGCCGCACGGCGACGTCGGCGCAGACGGCGCCGCCCGGATTGGTCAGGGCGCCGAGCCAGGTGCGGCCGCCCAGCGTCTCATGCAGGACCTCGTTGCGGGTCAGGGCCGGCCTTGGTCCCTGTCTGGTGATTTCCGCCGCCTGGACCATTGCCTTGCCTCCGTCGCTGGGTGAGGCTCGACCCTGCCGGACGCGACTGTGAGCGGCATGAGCTAGTCCTGAGGTCCTGCTGAGAAATGGCGCCCGGCCTGTTCCGCTTTGAACGCTTCACGCTCGACGTCGAGGACCGGCAGCTGAGGCGAGACGACGCGCCGGTCGAGCTGAACGGCCGCTATCTGGACGCCCTGGCGCTGATGGTGCGCGAGCCGGGGCGGCTGGTGTCCAAGGACCGTTTCATGGACGAGGTCTGGCGCGGCGTGCCGGTGACCGACGAGGCCCTGACCCAGTGCATCCGCACCCTGCGGCGCCAGCTGGGCGACGACGCCGGTCGGCCGAGGTTCATCGAGACGGTGCCCAAGCACGGCTACCGCTTCATCGCACCGGTGGAGCCGGGGGTGGAGGCGTCCCCTCCCCGCCCGGCGGCGAATCCCGCCGGGGCCGCCGCCGCGCCGACGGTCCAGCGTGGGCTGTTGACGCGATTCGCGATGCAGGGGGCGGCCGGCATGGCGGGAGGCGCCATGGCCGGCGCCTTCATCGGCCTGTTCTACGGTTTCGGCGCCGCACCCGAGCCGCTGCAGGCGGGAATCGGAGCGGCCTCCGTGTTGCTGGTGCTGGTCTGCATCAGCGTGGCCCTGGGGCTGATCGCCGGGGCCGGCGTCGGCTTCGGCGTGGGCGCAGCGGCCTTCGCGCCGGACCGGCGCTGGCTGTGGAGCATCGTCGGCGGGACGGCGGGCGGTCTGGTCACCGGAGCGATCGGCAAGCTGATCGGGCTGGACGCCTTCAACCTGCTGTTCGGCCAGTCGCCGGGGCCGATCACCGGCGCCCCGGAAGGGGCCCTGATCGGCGCGGCCGTGGGGCTGGGCGCGTGGCTGGCGAGCCGTTTTCCGGGGCCGGTTCGGCGCACCCCCAGCTTCGCCGCCGGCGGTCTGGCGACCGCGGCCGCAGGGATGCTCGCGGTCCTGCTGGGCGGACGGCTGATGGGCGGCAGCCTCGACCTTCTGGCGCAGCGCTTCCCCGGGTCTCGGCTGAGCCTCGACCAGATCGGCGCCGTGTTCGGCGAGAGCGGGTTCGGTCCGGCCAGCCAGCTGACCAGGGCCGCCTTCGAGGGCCTGATGTTCGGGGGATGGGTCGTGCTGGCGATGATGCTGGCGCGGAAATTCTACGAAGAGAGCCCCTAGCTACATCCAGACGCCAATGCTCATCATCACCGCAAAGAGGGCGGCGATGCCGGCGAAGGGGCCGTTGAGAAGGCAGATGCCGGCCACAGGCGCCCGGATGCGCTCCGCCCGGGCCAACGGCCCATATGCTCAGCGCCGCGGTGACGCACAGCATCAGCAGTCCCCAGAGCTCGGCCTGTGAGCCCGTCCACCGTCCGTCCTCAGCCAGGTGCGAGGCCGCCCATATGATCTGGACGACCCAAGGGCAGCGGCGTCAGCAGCATCGGCCAGACCGCCTTCCAGGCCGGGCGTCGGACGCAGATCCACACAACCAGCGCCAGAAGGAGTCCGCCGATCAGGGCGGCGCCGCCCGGGGGATCGGTCAGCTGCCGAAGGATCATCACGGGCGCCGCCCAGGCGGGCTCCGGCCACGCCACGTCACGATCCCCCGGTCAGCGCCGCCCTGCCATCACTCAACGAACGGATCCGTCGGCGTCGGGCGGGTCGGCATGGGCATGCGCGGCAGGGGCTCGTCGCTGTTGGCGGCGGCCAGCAGCAGGCCGGCCAGCACCACGGCGGCCTGACGAAGGTCCTCCGGCTTCAGGTGGTCATAGCTGTCGATCGAGCTGTGGTGCAGGCGGCTGCTGTAATCCAGCGGGTCCTGGATGAACTGGAAGCCGGGCACGCCGACGGTCTGCATGTAGACGTGGTCGGTGCCGCCCGCGTTACGCAGGGAGACGGTGTCGGCCCCGAGGCTGTGGAAGGGCTTGAGCCATTCCTCGAACACGGCGGCGGCGGCCACGTTGCCCTCGGCGTTGATGCCGCGAATGCGGCCCGAGCCGTTGTCGATGTTGAAGTAGGCCACCAGGTCCGAATAACCGGCGCGGGGCTGAATGGGCCAGCGGGCGCGCCAGGTGCGGCTGGGGTGCAGGGCGTCGAGTTCAGGGTCGCCGAGCGGAGCGCGCGTGGCCAGATGGCGATCGACGTAGGCCAGGGAGCCGTGCAGTCCCTGCTCCTCGCCGTTCCACAGGGCGAAGCGGATGCCGCGCCTGGGCCGTACGTTCATCGCCTTCAGGATCCGCGCGGCCTCCATGACCACGGCGGTGCCAGCGGCGTTGTCCACGGCGCCGTCCGAGGCGGCCCAGCTGTCGAAGTGGGCCCCGGCCATGACGTATTCGCCCGAGCGGCCGGTTCCCGGGATGTCGGCCAGGACGTTGTAGGCGTTGACGTCCTCGTCGTGGAAACGGACCTCGCTCATCATCTCGAGCGTCGGCGTCGCGCCCGCGCGCGACAGGCGCGCCAGCCGGCGATAGTCCTCGGCGGCCAGCTCCATTCCCGGCAAGGTCGGGGTGCCGCCGACCTGGAAGGTGTAGCCGGCGCCGTGCACCAGACCGCCGTCGCGGTACGACATGCGCACCCAGCCCAGGGCCCCCTCTTCCTTGAGGAAGCGGTCCATCTGCAGGGCGAAGCTTTCCCGCGCGCCGTCGGCCGTCACGCGCACCGGGGCGTGGTTGGGCTGGGCGTACGAGGTGCGGCCGGCCAGCTCCTGATCGCTCCAGCGCCGGAACTGCGGCGTGGTGGGGTCCTCAGCATCGGTCGGCTCGGAGATCATAACGATCTTGCCCGCCAGCTTGCCGCGATACTTGTCGAAGTCGGCCGCCCGGGTCATCGGCGCGAGGATCACCTCGCCGCTGATCGTTCCGTCGGTGCCCGGCGTCCAGGCCACCGGAATGGCGCGCAGCTCCAGCGGCCGGGGCTCGACCATGCGCACGTCGGATCGCACGATCGACCAGCCCCGCCCGAACTCGAAGCCCTCGGCCCGCACGTTGGACAGGCCCCATTCGCGGAACTTCTGCTGGGCCCATGCCTCGGCCTCGCGCATCTGCGGCGAGTTGGTCATGCGGCCGCCGATGCGATCGGTCAGATAGGCCGCCGTGCGCATGACTTCGGAGTGGTTGAAGCCCTGGTCGTAGATCCGGTTGACGGCCGCCAGGTCGGGGGCCTGCGCCACGGCGGGCGCGGCGGAGAGTATGGCGACGACGGAAACGGCGGCGAGCAGGCGCTTCATGAAGGGACCCCCTGGGAATCGGAACAGGGGCGCATTTGGCCCCCCGGGGGTGCAACGGACAAGGCCACGCGTTCCGTCGCGAAAGAACAAAGGGGCCGGCGGCCGAAGCCGCCGACCCCTCAGGTCAGCTTATCCCGGAGGATGGAGCGATCAGTTTCCGCCGGTCATCGAGGCGACTTCCGAAGCGAAGTCGGGGCTCTCGACCTTTTCCACGCCCTCGCCGAGGGCCAGGCGGACGAAGCCGGCGAGGTGCAGGTTCGGCGAACCCAGCTCCTTGCCGGTGTTGGCGACCAGCTGCTCGATGGTCACGTCCGGGTCCATGACGAAAGGCTGCTTGCTCAGCACGACGTCCTTCTGGAACTTGGCGATCTGACCCGAGACGATCTTCTCGATCATGTTGTCCGGACGGCCTTCCTCCTTAGCCTTCTCGGTCAGGACCTGACGTTCCTTCTCGATGGCGGCCGGGTCGAGGTCGTCGGTGTTCAGCGACAGCGGGGCGGTCGCCGCCACGTGCATGGCGATCTTGCGGCCCAGTTCGCGCAGGGCGGCCTTGTCGCCCGCGCCGTGCAGGGCGACCAGCACGCCGATGCGGCCGACGCCCGGCGAGACGGCGTTGTGAACGTAGGAGGCGACAACGCCCTCGTCGACCGACAGGCGGGCGGCGCGACGCAGCTGCATGTTCTCGCCGATGGTGGCGATCATCTGGGTCACTTCGTCCTGGACCGTCTTGCCGGCTTCCAGCTCGGCGCCGTGCAGGGCTTCGAGGGTGTGGTGCTCGAGGCCCAGCTGGGCGAAGCGCTTGGCGGCGTTCTGGAACAGTTCGTTGCGGGCGACGAAGTCGGTTTCGGCGTTGAACTCGATCGCGGCGCCGATCTCGCCGGCGCCTTCCTCACGCGAGGCGACGGCCACGAGGCCCTCGGCGGCGACGCGGTCGGCCTTCTTGGCGGCCTTGGACAGGCCCTTGGCGCGCAGCCAGTCGATGGCCGCGTCCATGTCGCCGTTGGTTTCCTGCAGCGCCTTCTTGCAGTCCATCATGCCGACGCCCGAACGCTCGCGAAGCTCCTTCACGAGGGCGGCAGTGATCTCGGCCAT
>JAEZIH010000247.1 GCA_023416055.1 Pseudomonadota bacterium
GGTGTGGGGTGTAGGCAATAGGCAGTAGGCAGTAGGCAGTAGGCAGTAGGGGCGGCCCTACACCCTACACCCTACACCCCACGCCCTCAGATCATCGCCATGCCGCCGTTGACGTGGAGGGTCTGGCCGGTGACGTAGGCGGCTTCGTCGGAGGCGAGGTAGACGGCGGCGGCGGCGATCTCGTCGCCCTGGCCCAGGCGGCCGGCGGGTATCTTCGAAAGGATGGTCTCGCGCTGCTGGTCGTTGAGCACGTCGGTCATCGGGCTGGCGATGAAGCCGGGGGCGATGCAGTTGACGGTGATCCCGCGGCTGCCGACCTCCTGGGCCAGGGATTTGGAGAAGCCGATCATGCCGGCCTTGGAGGCGGCGTAGTTGGTCTGGCCCGGGTTGCCGGTGACGCCGACGACGGAGGTGACGCCGATGATGCGGCCGGCGCGACGCTTCATCATCCCCTTCACCGCGGCGCGGGTGAGGCGGAAGTAGGATTCCAGGTTGACCTTCAGCACATCGGCGAAGTCCTCGTCCTTCATCCGCATCAGCAGGCCGTCTTTCGTGATGCCGGCGTTGGCGACGAGGATGTCCAGCGGGGCGCCGGCGGCCTCTTCGGCGCGGCCGATCAGGCCGTCCACCGATTCCGCGTCGGACAGGTTGGCGGCGGCGGCGAAGGCGCGCTCGCCCAGTTCCTTCGCCAGGTCCTGCAGGACGGCCTCGCGGGTGCCGGAGAGGACGACGGTGGCTCCTTGCGCGTGCAGGGCGCGGGCGATGGCCCCGCCGATGCCGCCGGTGGCGCCGGTGACGAGGGCGGTCTTGCCGGTGAGGTTGAACATGGCGGGGCTCCGGGACGTGACTCGTGAGTCGTGAATGGTGAATGGCGGTCGGGCTGGTGGGTCGTGATTGTGGGGGCAGTGCCTTCCAATCACGACTCACGAGTCACGACTCACGCAAGGCTCTTCGCAAACGCTTCCAGGTCTTCCGGCGTGTTGAGCGACAGGCTTTCGGCGTCGGGGGCGATGCGTTTGGCCATGCCGGTGAGGACCTTGCCCGAGCCGATCTCGGCGAAGCGGGTGACGCCGCCTTCGCCCGCCATCCACTCCATCGACTCGCGCCACCGGACGCGGCCGGTGACCTGTTCGACCAGCAGGCGGCGGATCGTCTCGGGGTCCTGCTCGGGGCGGGCGGTGACGTTGGCGACCACCGGCACGACCGGGGCGACGATGCGGGCGCCGGCCAAGGCGTCAGCCATTTCGTCGGCGGCCGGCTGCATCAGCGGGCAGTGGAAGGGGGCCGAGACGTTGAGCGGGATGGCGCGGGCGCCGAGCTCCTTGGCCTTCTCGATGGCGCGGTCCACCGCGGCCTTGTCGCCCGAGATGACGACGTTGCCGGCGTTGTTGTCATTGGCGACGACGCAGACGCCGACCTCCGAGCCGGCTGCGGCGGCGGCCTCGGCGAGGGCCAGGTCGGTCCTCGGCCCGATCAGCGAAGCCATGGCGCCGCGGCCCACGGGGACGGCGCGCTGCATCGCCTGGCCGCGCAGCTTGAGCAGGCGGGCGGTGTCGGACAGGGAGAGCGCCCCGGCGGCGCAAAGGGCGGAGTATTCGCCCAGCGAATGACCGGCGACGAACCCGGCGCGGGTCACGTCGACGTCGAACTCGGTCTTCAGGGCGCGGGCGGCGGCGACGGAGACGGCCATCAGGGCGGGCTGGGCGTTCTCGGTCAGGGTCAGCTGGTCCTCGGGCCCTTCGCGCATCAGCTGCGACAGGTGCTGGCCGAGGGCGTCGTCGACCTCGGCGAACACCTCGCGGGCCGAGGCGAAGGCGTCGGCCAGGGCCGCGCCCATGCCGACCGACTGGCTGCCCTGACCGGGGAACAGAAGGGCGAGGGTCATGGGAGGCGCTCCGTTGAATCGTGGGGCGGAGGGGTAGGACGATCAGGCCAGAGGGGCAAGCGCGCCGCCCCGGTCGAACTCAGAACAGCACGGCCGGGTTCATGATGCGATGGGGGTCCAGCGCGGCACGGATCGATCGCATGGCGGCGATCTCGACCGCCGACTTGTAACGGCGGGCCTCTTCGGTCTTCAGGCGGCCCAGGCCATGTTCCGCCGAGATGGAGCCGTCGAAGCGGGCGACGATGTCGTGGACGATGCGCGAGCCCTCGCTCCAGCGGGCGAGGAAGGCTCTCAGGTCTTCGCCGTGCGCACGCAGGACGTCGTAGTGCAGATTGCCGTCGCCGACGTGGCCGAAGACGCTGATCCGCGCGCCGGGATGGAAGCGCTGCAGGGCCGCCTCGGCCTCGTCGAGGAAGGCGGGAATGCGCGAGATCGGCACCGAGACGTCGTGCTTCCAGCCGCCGCCCTCGGGCTTCTGGGCGGCGGACTGTTCCTCGCGCAGCTTCCACAGGGCGGCGCGCTGGGCGTCCGTCTGGGCGACCACGGCGTCGGTGACGAGCCCGGCCTCGAAGGCTTCGGCGAGCAGGCGTTCGAGGCCGGCCGGGGCGGCGGCGGGATCGCCGGACACCAGCTCGATCAGCACGTACCACGGCGGGGCGCTCTCGAGCGGCTCGCGCGTGTCGGGGATGTGGGCGAGGACGAACTCCATGCCCAGCCGCTTCATCAGCTCGAAGGCCTCGACGCCGCCGCCCGTCTCGGACTTGGCCCGGGCCAGAAGCTCGATGGCGGCGGCCGGGCTGTCGAGACCGACCATGGCCGTGGCGCGGCCGCGCATCACCGGGAACAGCTTCAGGGTGGCGGCGGTGACGACTCCGAGGGTGCCTTCGGCGCCGATCAGCAGCTGCTTGAGGTCGTAGCCGGTGTTGTCTTTCCGCAGCCGCTTGAGGCCGTTGAAGACCTCGCCGTTCGGCAGCACGGCCTCGAGCCCCAGGATCAGGTCGCGCATCACCCCGTAGCGCAGCACGGCGGTGCCGCCGGCGTTGGTCGACACCACCCCGCCGATCGTGGCCGAACCCTCGGCCGCGAGGCTGAGCGGGAACATCCGGTCCGCGGCGGCCGCGGCCTGCTGGGCTTCGAGGAGGGTCACCCCCGCCTCCACCGTCATGGCGTCGTCGAGGGGAGTGACGTCCCGCACCGCGCGCATCCTTCGGGTCGAGAGCAGGACCTCCCCGTGAGGAATCTGGCCGCCGACGAGGCCCGTGCCGCCGCCCTGCGTCACGAGAGGGATGCGGTGCTCGGCGCAGACGCGAACAGCGGCGGCGACCTGATCGGTCGAACGCGGCGTCAGCATCAGTGGAGTGTCGCCGGTCCAGCGGTTGCGCCATTCGGTGAGCCACGGGGCGACCTCGGCGGGGTCCTCGGTCCAGCCTCCCTCGCCGAGAGCGGACTTGAGGGCGGCGAGAGCTTGAGGGGCGACGGCGGTCATGGCTGCGGTTGTGTCAAAGACGCGGTCGGGACGCTAGGGTGAGCGCATGCCCCCTTCCCTGCCCGCCCCCGTCCCCTGCGTCGGCGTCGTCTGCCTGCGCGGCGACGAGGTGCTGCTGATCCGGCGGGGCAAGCCGCCGCGCCCGGGCGAGTGGAGCCTGCCCGGCGGCCGCATCGAACCCGGAGAGCCCGCGGTCGCGGCGGCCCTGCGGGAGCTGCGAGAGGAAACCGGGGTCGAGGCCGAGATCGCCGGCCTGATCGATGTCGTCGACGGCCTCTTCCCCGAGGCCGGGCGGCACTATGTGCTGGTCGACTACGTGGCGCGCTGGCTGTCGGGGGAGCCCGTCGCCGGCGACGACGCCGCCGAAGCCCGATTCGTGCGGCTGGCCGAGGCCGAGGCCATGGTCGACTGGAGTGAAACCCGCCGGATCATTCGCGAGGCCGCGGCGAAGATTACAGGGAGTTCATGAACCGGCGTCCGGTTTCGCTGGCGAGCGGGGCCATGGGTGGTAACCTCCGGCTGAAGAGGAGGCCCTGAATGAGCTATTTCGCGATCGCACTGGTGGTTCTGGCCGCAGTGCTGCTGTTCAGCGTTGTGAAGATCGTGCCGCAAGGCCGTGAATTCACTGTCGAACGGTTCGGCAAATACACCCGCACTCTGACCCCGGGCATCCATCTGCTCACGCCGTTCATCGAGCGCATCGGCCGGCGCATGAACATGATGGAGCAGGTGCTCGACGTGCCGACCCAGGAGGTCATCACCAAGGACAACGCCATGGTGAAGGTCGACGGCATCGTCTTCATCCAGGTGATGGACGCCGCGGCGGCCGCCTACCGGGTCGACAACCTGCCGTATGCAATCGCCCAGCTGTGCATGACCAACCTGCGGACCGTCGTCGGCTCGATGGAGCTGGACGAGGTGCTGAGCCAGCGCGACGCCATCAACACCCGCCTGCTGCAGGTGATCGACGCGGCCACCGAGCCGTGGGGCGTCAAGGCCAACCGCATCGAGATCAAGGACCTGACGCCGCCGGCGGACATCACCAACGCCATGGCCCGCCAGATGAAGGCGGAGCGCGAACGCCGCGCGGTCATCACCGAGGCCGACGGCGAGAAGCAGGCCGCCATCGCCCGCGCCGAGGGCGCCAAGCAGTCTGCCATCCTCCAGGCCGAGGGCCGCAAGGAAGCCGCCTTCCGCGACGCCGAGGCGCGCGAGCGAGAGGCTGAGGCCGAAGCCCGCGCCACCGCCATGGTGTCCGAGGCCATCGCCCGCGGCGACGTCAACGCCATCAACTACTTCGTGGCCCAGAAATACGTCGAGGCCTTCGCAGAATTGGCCCGCAGCCCGCAGCAGAAGACGGTTATCGTGCCGTCGGAGATGGGCGCCCTGGTCGGCACCATCGCCGGGGTTGGCGAACTGGTCGGCCTGGCCCGCGAGCAGCAGCAGACCCGCACGGACAACCGCGCCGCCGCCGCGGCGACCGCCCGCGCCACTCCGCCGACGCCGCCCCGCCCGCCCCGCGGCTCCGTTCCGAGGACCTGATCAATGGACGCCCTGATCAACCTGCACGGCGCCCAGCCCTACTGGATCTGGCTGGCGATCGGCGTGATCCTGCTGGCCATCGAGGCGGCGTTCTCGACCGAGTGGCTGCTGTGGCCCGCCGTGTCGGCCGGGGTGGTGGCGGTGGTCACCGCCCTCGGCGCGCCGCTGGGCCTGCTGGGCGAGATCCTTCTGTTCGCCGCCCTCACCGTCGCCGCCACCCTGGCGTCGCGGCGGTTGATCCAGCGGGTCAATCCCGCGGCCGTGCCTGACATCAACGCCCGGGACGCGCGTCTGGTCGGACAGAGGGCGCAGGTCACCCAGGCCTTCGTCGACGGGCGCGGCCGGGTCTTCGTCTCCGGTGCCGAATGGATCGCCGAGATCGAGGGCGCCGCGCCGCTGGCCGGCGAAAGCGTCATCGTCGAAGGCTTCGCCGGCTCGCGGTTGAAGGTGCGGGCGAGCTAGTCACCGTCTCCTCCGCGCTCGCCGGGATTGTGGACGGGCCCTTCTGCAGAGGCGTCGTCGCTGCCTTCTCACCGATCCTGCGGTCGATCGGCCCCGCCCGTCAGCACCCCTACCCCGAAGGGCCTCCACACCTCGCCCGCCAACGCCGCGCGGCGGCCGGCCTCGAACAGCCCGCGCATGGACTCTGGATCGAAATCCAGACTGGAGGCGTCAATGTCGCGGGGAATCGAGGCGACATACAGGGGCATGCCGGCACGCTGCGCGAACTCGGCGGTCGCCGCCAGCTGGGTGCGAAGCATCGCCTTGCTGGCGCTGTCGTAGCTCCGCTCCAGAATATCGCGCAGCCGCCCGCGGGTGACGCTGGGCGGCCGGCTCAGATGCCCGTTGACGAGCACATGAAAGGCCCCGGGCGAAGACGGCGGCTCCGGCGGCGACCATTCCAGCAGCCCCTCCGGCACGCCCAGGAAGGGCGCGTTGACGCCGCCGTCCACGTACATGGTCTGGACCACCCTGCCCTCGTCATCGAGGCCCGCGATGAGCACCGGAGGGAAGACGCCGGGGATGCTGGCGGAGGCGATCAGGATGTCACGAAACAGGATCAGCCCCTGCGTCCCGCCCTGGGCCGCGACCATCCCCATGTCCCAGATCACCGTCTCCTGGGCGTCGAGATCGGTGGTCGCCACCAGCAACCGCCGGCCGCGCCCGTGTTCGGCGGCGATCGCGGCCAACATCCGGGGCGTCACGTGGCGCTCGACCAGCTCCCGCAGGTCGTTCGGACTGAACAGGCTGGGACGGAACAGGGCGGCGAAGCTGCGCCAGCTTACCAGCGAGCGGGTCTCCCCGTCGGTGTAGGCGGACTCCAGACGGTCGTCCCACCCGGGCCCGAGGAAGGCGAAGGGGGCGGCCAGGGCGCCCGTGCTGACACCGGTCACGACGTCGAAGGCCGGGCGGTCGCCGCGCTGGCTCCATCCCACCAGCACCCCGGCGCCCCAGGCGCCATTCGCCCCGCCGCCGGACAGGGCCAGGATGCCGCCCGATTCCCGCTCCTGAAGTTCGGCCGCGATCTCGTCCGCCAGCCGCTCCAAGCTTTCGACGTCGCCGGCCCGGATGCGCGGATCGGGACCGGGAACCACGGCGATCTCGGCGAGGCGCACAACCCCGTCCGGCGGCCGGCTGATGGTGCCGCAGGCCGCCAGACCCAGGGCGAAGCCCAAGACGAGGACGCGAAGGAGACGATTGCGGCTCGGCATGATCGGACCGGATAGCCCCCGCCGGGCCTGTCGACAATGTCAGCGCGGCAGTTCGGCGATGCCGCGGTTCGCCAGGGCGTCGGCCCGTTCGTTCAGTTCATGCCCCGCGTGACCCTTGACCCAGTGCCACTTCACCTCGTGGCGGGCGCGGGCCTCGTCCAGACGGCGCCACAGGTCGTCGTTCTTGACCGGCTTCCTGTCCGCGGTCTTCCAGCCGCGCGCCTTCCAGCCGCGGATCCATTCGGTGATGCCCTGCATGACGTATTTGCTGTCGGTGTGCAGGTCGACACGGCAGGGGCGGTTCAGGGCCTCCAGCGCCTGGATGGCGGCCATCAGCTCCATGCGGTTGTTGGTGGTCAACGGCTCGCCGCCCCACAGCTCCTTTTCGTGACCCCCGCCGGTCTGGAGGACGGCGCCCCAGCCGCCGGGTCCGGGGTTGCCCTTGCAGGCGCCGTCGGTGTGGATGATCACGTGACTCATGGGCGGGTGCCTACAGGTTCGCTTGGCGTCGCGCCACCGATCCGCCTATATGCGGCGGCAAGCTGATTTGCGGGCCGGGCGCCGGTCCGAACGAGGAGACTTCGCCGTGGGTTCTTTCAGCATCTGGCACTGGGTTATCGTCGCGGTCGTGGTGCTGCTGCTGTTTGGCGGTCGCGGCAAGCTGTCGGCGGTCATGGGCGATGCGGCCAAGGGCGTGAAGGCCTTCCGCGACGGTCTGAAGGACACCGACGAAACCAAGCCGTCCGACGAACGCGCCGGCGCCCTGCCGCGTACCGAGGCCGAAAAAGAAGATCTGAAGTCCTGATCGCGCACGCGCGGAGACCCTGACGTATGGGCGGCCTCGGCCCCGGCATCGGGGGTTTCGAATATCTGATCATCGCCATCGTGGCCCTCGTCGTGGTGGGTCCCGAGCGCCTGCCGCTGATGCTGCGCAAGCTCGGTCAGTGGGTGGCCAAGGCGCGCCGCATGGCCGACGAGTTCCGCTCCAGCTTCGACGAGATGGCGCGCCAGTCCGAACTGGACGAACTGCGCAAGGAGGTCGAAGCCCTGCGCCGCGGCCAGTCGAACATGCTGCCGCTCGGCCCTGAGGCGGAGGCGACGTTCCGTGAAATCCGCGACGACCTGAACCGCCCCGTCAACGCCCCCCCGGCTCCGGCGCCCGCGCTGGAGACCCCGGATGAATGGCCGGACAGCGCGCCGGTCATGGCGCCGCTGGAGCCCGCCGGCGAGCCCACCGCGCCCGCGACCCAACGCAAGCGCAAGTCGGCGGCGGTCGCGACTGCCGATGCGAAGCCCAGGGCTCCGACGCGCAAGGCCGGGTCTGCGGCGGCGACGGCAGCCAAACCCAAGGCCTCCAAACCCAAGGCCGCGCGGCCGAAGAAGGTGGACCTGTGAGCCGCGACGAACGTGACGAGGCCGAGATCGAGGCGTCTCGCGCGCCGCTGATGTCGCACCTGATCGAGCTGCGCAGCCGGCTGCTGATCTGCGTGGTCGCCTTCATCCTCGGCTTCATCGGCTGCTTCTATTTCTCCGAGCCGATCTACATCTTCCTGGTCAAGCCGTTCGCGGCCGCCGCGGCCTTCCACCAGGCGGCGGGCGGCGGGCATCATCCAGCCGTGTCGCCACTGGACCTGATCATGGGCACGGCCGGGCTGAAGGCCCTGCCCCTGATCGACGGCCAGACGGTCAACCTGATCTATACGGCGCCGCTGGAGATCCTTTTCACCAAGATGAAGCTGGCCGGCTTCGGCGCGGTGATCGTCGCCTTCCCGATTCTGGCCTGGCAGCTCTACCGCTTCGTCGCGCCCGGCCTGTACCGCAACGAGCGGGGGGCCTTCCTGCCCTTCCTGATCGCGGCGCCGGTGCTGTTCCTGCTGGGAGCGGCGCTGGTCTACTACGTCATGCTGCCGTTCGTGATGTGGTTCTCGCTCAGCCAGGGCATCGACCAGGCCGGCGTGACCGCCGCCCTGCTGCCCAAGGTGTCCGAGTACATGAACCTGGTGACGGCGCTGATCCTGGCCTTCGGCCTGTGCTTCCAGCTGCCCGTGGTCATGACCCTGCTTGGTCTGGCGGGCATCATCAGCTCGAAGACGATGGCTGAGGGCCGCCGCTACGCCATCGTGGCGGTCGTGGTCGTTGCTGCGGTCGTGACCCCGCCGGACCCGATCAGCCAGCTGATGCTCGCCGTCCCGCTGGTCCTCCTCTACGAGGTTTCGATCTGGTGCGTGCGGCTGATCGAACTGCGGCGCAGGAAGGCGGACGAGGCCGAGGCCGCAGCCGTCTGACGGAACCGGGCTCCGGGCGGGTCCGTTTGCGACGGGTCCCCAACAGGAGCCCGACATGCGAATTTCCAGCCGAGCCGCCATCCTCGTCCCGCTCAGCGCCGTGGCCCTCGCCACGGCCGCCTGCACTCCGGCCGAGAACACCGAACCGGCCGCCGACGCCTCGCGCGACACCACCACCATCATCGAGCGGGAGGTCCCGGCCGACCCGGTCGTGATCGAACGCGAAGTCCCCGCCTCCACGCCGCCCGTCGTGGTCGAGGACCGTCGCGACGGCGACCGCACCACCGTCCGCGCCGGCGAGGACGGCTTGGAGGTCGAGACCACCAACCGCTGACCGGCTGGGGGACGGCAGGTCGCCGCCCGCGCGAGCCGTGACCTGTCGTCCCCCCGCCTCCGGCGGCAGGGTTGCTCCTGCGTCAACCGTGAGCTCTGCTAAGGCTGGCTCCAGCACTTGCTGGAGACCGGTCATGCCCGACACCCCCCGCCGCCTGATGTCGCTCAGGACGGATCCCGCCCAGACCCGGCTGGACCACCTGCCCCCGTCAGCCCCCCTCGCCGAGGGAGAGGTCCGCCTGGGGCTGGACCGGTTTTCACTGACCACCAACAACATCAGCTACGCGGCCTATGGCGACGCCATCGGCTACTGGAGCGTCTTCCCGACCGGTGCGGAGGGCTGGGGCCTGATGCCCGTCTGGGGCTTCGCCGACGTGCTGGAATCGCGCGCGCCCGGCGTGGAGGTCGGCGCCCGCGTCTTCGGCTTCTTCCCCATGGCCGACACCCTGACTGTGCAGGCCGGGAAGGTCAGCCGCGGCGGCTTCGCCGATGTTTCGCCGTCGCGCGCGGCGGTGCCGGACATCTACAGCCGCTATGTCCTGTGCGCGGCCGACCGCCACTATGATCCGGCGCTGGAGAATAGCGAGGCCCTGTTTCGGCCGCTCTTCGTCACCTCGTACACGGCGGTCGACTTCCTCGCCGGCAAGAACTTCTTCGGCGCCCAGCAGATCGTGGTCTCCAGCGCCTCCAGCAAGACGGCATACGGCGCCGCCTGGCGCCTGCAGGACGAAGAGGTGAAGGTCCTGGCCCTGACCGGGGCGCGCAACCGCGCCTTCGTGGAAGGCCTCGGCTGCTACGACGCGGTGCACGGCTATGACGAGATCGAGACCCTCCCCGCCGACGTCCCGACCCTGTACCTCGACCTGGCCGGCGATCCGGGGCTTCGCCGTCGCGTTCACAACCGGTTCGGCGACCAGCTGGTCTACGACTGTCTCGTCGGCTCCACCCAGAGCGATTCCTTCCAGATCGACGATCCGGACCTGACCGGCCCCAGGCCCGTCTTCTTCTTCGCCGCCACCTGCCTGGACGAACACCGCGAGCGCGGCACGCTGCACGCCTTCTACGAACGGTTCCTGGCCGACCAGAAGACCTTCTTCGCGCGCGTCGTCGATCCGGCCTCTCCGTGGATCCGCATCGTGGAGCATCAGGGACTGGAGGCCGCCGCCGACGTGGTGCAGGCGCTGGCGGCCGGCCGGGCCGATCCCGCCGAGGGCGCCATTGTGCGCCTGGGCCGCTAGCGACGAAAAAGGCGCCGGACGGTTCCCCGCCCGGCGCCCTGGATCGTCAGCCCCGGCTGTCGATCAGCAGCTGTAGTACATGTCGAACTCCACCGGGTGCGGGTGGAGCTGGAGGCGCATGACCTCCTCCAT
>JAEZIH010000267.1 GCA_023416055.1 Pseudomonadota bacterium
TCCGGCGACGGCGAGCCGTACGCGGACGAGGAGCCGGCCGCGAAACCGGCCCCGAAGCGGGCCCGGAGCCGCGTCAACCCGCCGCAGCCGCGAGGCCGCAAGGGGGGCTGATCCGCCCTTGATTGGCCACAACCGGCCCCTATCTCAGCCCTGTCGCCGCGGTCCCCTCCCCCCCAATGCCGCGGCGCCGAGATCGGCGCCACCCCTCCCCTCCTGGGCGCCGGTCCGAACAGGCCGCCGGGCGAAAGCCCGGCGGCCTTGTCATTTGGGGTTTCCCCCTCATCGATCGAAACGCGCCCGACAGCCCGGATGCGGCTTTTTGCGGCTTCCCGGAACCGCCAGCCTGTCCTAGGGGACGGGCGTCGGGACGGGCGGCTTGCCGAAGCGGAGAAGCGGCCTAGTCTGGCGACGCCTTCTGCGGCCCCGAGAGGCCGTGTCCTCAAAGAGATTTCTCCATGTCCGGCGCGTCCGCCCCCACGGTTCCCCAGGCCATTACTCTGGAGGCGCTGGAGGCGAGCTTCGAAACCGCGGGGGGCGGCGGCGCGCAGGCCGGAGCCGCGCGCGCCTTCCTCGCCCAGGCCTGGGACGACTACGTCGCCGACGAGACGCCTGAACTGAACGGCGCCGACCTGGCCTATCTGCTCGCCGCGGTGTGGAAGTCGGCCATGGGGCGCAAGCCCGGCGAGGCGGCCCTGATCACCTTCGGGCCGGTGAACGGCGCCGACGGCCGCGCGGTGGGCTACGACAGCATCGCCATCGTCCAGGACGACCGGCCCTTCCTCGTCGACAGCGTCATGGGCGAGCTGGCCGAGGCCGGGGTGACGGTGCGTTCGATGTTCCACCCGATCGTCGAGATCGACGGGGTGCGCACCTCGCTGATCATCGTCATCATCGACCCTGCCCCGCAGGAGCGCCGCGACGCCCTGGGCGAGAGCCTGGCGCAGACCATGGCCGACGTGCGCGCGGCGGTCACCGACCACGCCGCCATGAACGCCCTGATGGCGCGCTCGATCGCCCATCTGGAGGCGGGCGTGCCGGGCGTCGACCCGGACGTGCTGGAGGAGAACCTGGCCTTCCTGCGCTGGCTGGAGGCGGACCACTTCGTCTTCCTCGGGGCCCGCGACTACGACTATCCGCGCACCAGGGACGGCGGCTACGAGGCGGAGGCGCCGCTGTCGCAGTCGGGCGCCGGCCTGGGCGTGCTGGCCGACCCGGACCGCACCGTGCTGCGCCGCGCCAACGAGCCGGCGGTGCTGACCAAGTCGATGAAGAAGCAGCTGAACCTGTCCGAGCCGGTGACGGTGGCCAAGGCCAACGCCCGCTCGCGGGTGCACCGCCGCGCCTATATGGACTACATCGGCGTCAAGCGCTTCGGGCCGGACGGCAAGCCGTCGGGCGAGACCCGCTTCGTCGGCCTGTTCACCGCCGAGGCCTACGACAGGACCGCCAACGAGGTGCCGCTGCTCCGCCGCAAGGTGGCCAACGCCCTGGCGCGCGCCGACAAGGCGGCCGGTTCGCACAGCCACAAGCGGCTGAAGAACATTCTCGAGAATTACCCTCGCGACGAGCTGTTCCAGATCGGCGAGGATGAGCTGCTCGAGATCGCCCTGGGCATACTGCACCTTCACGACCGCCCGCGGATCAAGAGCTTCTTCCGCAAGGACCCGTTCGACCGCTTCGTCTCGGTGCTGACCTTCATTCCGCGAGAGCGCTTCAATCCGGGGCTGCGCGAGCGCATCGGGCGCATCCTGGCCCAGGCCTGGGGCGGGCGGGTGTCGGCCTGGTACCCGCAGCTGTCGGATCAGCCGCTGGTGCGCATCCACTACATCATCGGGGTGACGCCGGGCGATCACCTGAACCCGGACCTGGCGGAGCTGGAGGCGGAGATCGCCGAGGCCGGGCGCGGCTGGGTCGAGCGGTTCGAGAGCGCCCTGCGCGGCGCCGGCGTCGCCGACGTCCAGGTGGGGCCGCTGAGCGCGCGCTGGGCTTGGGCCTTCGGGGCCGGCTACCGCGACCGCTACGACGCCGACGAGGCGGTGCGAGACCTGCAGGCGCTGGATCGCCTGAACGCCTCGGGTGAGAACGACGGCGGCGAGCCGGTGGCGGTGCGGGCCTTCCGCACCGAACGCGACGGGCCGCTGAACTTCCGCTTCAAGCTGTACCGCCGCGGGGCGCCCGTGCCGCTGTCGGACGTGCTGCCGATCCTCGCCGACATGGGCCTGAAGACCCTGGAGGAATGGGGCCACGCCCTGGCGCCGCTGGGCGACCCGCAGATCCACGTGCACGAGTTCCTGCTGGAGGACCCGCGCGGCGGCGACCTGCATTTCGACGACGTACGCGAGCCGTTCGAGGAGGCCTTCGCCTCGGTGTGGACGGGCCGGAACGAGAGCGACGGCTTCAACCGGCTGGTCATCGAACTGGGCGTCGGCTGGCGCGAGGCGGCGCTGGTGCGGACCCTCGCCCGCTATCGCCAGCAGACCGGGCTGGATCCCAGCCAGGCGGTGCAGGAAGAGGCGCTGCGCGACTATCCGGCGGTGGCGCGCGGCCTGCTGTCGCTGTTCCACGCAAAGTTCGACCCGGCCGCCGGCGGCGACGCCGCCTCCCGCGAGGCCATGGTCGCCGAACAGGCCGAGAAGCTGTTCGCCCTGCTGAAGGACGTGAAGAGCCTCGACCACGACCGGGCGCTGCGGCGCATGGTGCTGCTGGTGCAGGCCATCAAGCGGACCAACTATTTCCAGACCGGGGCGGACGGCCAGCCGAAGCCGCACATCTCGATCAAGATCGCCTCGCGCGAGCTGGACGACCTGCCCCTGCCCAAGCCGTTCCGCGAGATCTTCGTCTGGGCCCCGCACGTCGAGGGCGCCCACCTGCGCTTCGGCCCGGTGGCCCGCGGCGGTCTGCGCTGGTCGGACCGGCGCGACGACTTCCGCACCGAGGTGCTGGGCCTGGTGAAGGCGCAGCAGGTGAAGAATGCGGTCATCGTGCCAGTCGGCTCCAAGGGCGGCTTCTATCCCAAGCATCTGCCGGCCATCGTGCGCGCCGGCGGGGACCGCGACGCCCAGCAGGCCGAGGCCATCCGCGCCTACCGCAGCTTCCTGTCGGGGATGCTGGACGTGACCGACAACATCGTCGCCGACGGCTCGGTGACGCACCCGGCCGACGTGGTCATGTGGGAGGGCGACGACCCCTATCTGGTGGTCGCGGCCGACAAGGGCACGGCCACCTTCTCGGACATCGCCAACGGCATTTCGGCCGACTACGGCTTCTGGCTGGACGACGCCTTCGCCTCGGGCGGGTCTGTCGGCTACGACCACAAGGAGATGGGCATCACGGCCCGCGGGGCGTGGGAGGCCGTCAAGCGCCACTTCCGCGAGATGGGCAAGGACATCCAGTCCGAGCCCTTCACCGTGGTCGGCGTCGGCGACATGTCGGGCGACGTGTTCGGCAACGGCATGCTGCTGTCGAAGGCCATCAAGCTGGTCGCGGCCTTCGATCACCGCGACATCTTCATCGACCCGAACCCGGACCCGGCGACGTCGTGGGCCGAGCGCAAGCGGCTGTTCGAACTGCCGCGCTCGAGCTGGCAGGACTATGACAAGTCGCTGATCTCGCAGGGCGGCGGGGTCTTCCCGCGCTCGGCCAAGTCGATCGAGCTGAGCCCCGAGATCAAGGCGGCGCTGGACATCCAGGACGACGTCCTGGACCCCGCCGGCCTGATGCGGGCCATCCTCAAGGCGCCGGCCGAGCTGCTCTACTTCGGCGGCATCGGCACCTACATCAAGGCGGCGCACGAGACCGACGCCCAGGTCGGGGACAAGGCCAACGACGCCATCCGGATCGACGGCGTCGAGGTGCGCGCCCAGGTCATCGGCGAGGGCGCCAACCTGGGCATGACCCAGGCCGGGCGCATCGGCTACGCCCGCAACGGCGGCCGACTGAACACCGACGCCATCGACAACTCGGCCGGGGTCGATTCCTCGGACCACGAGGTCAACATCAAGATCCTGACCGGGGCGGCCATCGCCTCGGGGGCGCTGAAGGCCGAAGACCGCAACGCCCTGCTGGCCTCGATGACCGACGAGGTCGGCGAGAAGGTGCTGGTGCACAACTACGACCAGACCCTGGCCCTGACCCTGCAGCAGGCGGAGGGAGCGGACGCGCTCGATGCGCAGCAGCGCTTCATGCAGTGGCTGGGCGGCAAGGGGAAGCTGGACCGCAAGGTCGAGGGCCTGCCCGACGACCTCAAGCTGGCCGATATGAAGGCCGCCGGCCAGGCCCTGACCCGGCCGGAGCTGGCGGTGTTGACGGCCTATTCCAAGCTGGAGCTGTTCGACGACATCGTCGCCTCGGGCGCGGCGGACGACCCCTTCTTCAAGCGCACCCTGGTGCGCTACTTCCCGGCCCCGCTGGCGAAGTTCGAGGCGGACATGCAGCGCCACCGGCTGCGCCGCGAGATCATCTCGACGGTGCTGTCGAACGAGATCGTCAACATGTGCGGCGCGACCTTCCCCGAGCGCCTGCGCCTGTCGGCCCAGTGCGACACCGGGGCCATGGTCATCGCCTTCGAGGCGGCGCGACAGGTGTTCCGCCTCGACGAGGCCTGGGACCAGGTTTCGGCCCTGGACCTGAAGATCTCGTCCGAAGCCCAGCTGGCGCTGTACGCCGAGATCTCGACCGTGCTGCGCCGCCAGACCTTCTGGCTGGCCCGCCGGGCGATGCGCGACGGGACGACGGTCGAGGGCCTGATCGAGGCCTACCGCCCGGCCGCGGACGCCCTGCGCTCGGCCGGAGGCTCGGTGCTGTCGCGGTTCGAACAGGGCCGGCTGGAGGCGCGCATCGCCGCCTTCACCGACCTGGGCGTGTCGCGCGAGATGGCCCACGACTTCGCCATGCTGAGGCCGCTGGTGGCCACCGCCGACATCGGCGATCTGGCCCGCGAGGCCGGCTGGGCCGAACCGGCCATGGCCATGCTGTACCACCAGGTCGGCGCCGCCTTCGACTTCGACCGGCTGCGGGCCGCGGCGGGCGCCGTGCCCTCGGCGGACCATTTCGACCGGCTGGCGGTGCGCCGCCTGATCGAGGACCTGATGAACGAGCAGCGCGCCCTGACCCGCGCCGTGGCCCGTTCGACGGACGCCTCGGTGGGGGCTTCGGAGCATGCGGCGGAAACCGCCGTCGACGCCTGGATCGGGCCGCGGCTCGCCATCGTCGAGGACGTGCGCGCCTCGGTGGACGAGATCGAGGCCTCGGGCTCGGGCTGGACCTTCGCCAAGCTGACCATCGCCAACAGCGCGATCCGGGAGATCGCGGCCTCGGCGACGTGACCAGGGGCGGAGCCCGGGGTTTCGCGCCCCGGGCCCGCATCTGCTAGCCTGACGGACCCTTGGGGAGAGGACCGCCGATGCCGCGCAAATTCCTCGTCGTCGTCGACGACAGTCCGGAGTTCGAGGCGGCGCTGGGCTATGCCGCGCGCCGGGCGCGCTCCACCGGCGGCCATGTGGTCATGCTGCGGATCATCCCGCCGGCCGCGTCCGAGGCGCACTGGTCCGGGGTGCGCGAGGAGATCGAGCGCCAGACCCGCGCCGAGGCCGAGGCGACGCTGAACACCTGGGCGGCCGTGGCCGCCGAGAAGTCCGGCTCGACCCCCGTGCTGCTGATCGAGCGGGGCGAGCCCCAGGCCTGCATCCGCCAGGTCGTCGGCGAGGATGCGGACATCAAGATCCTCGTCCTCGCGGCCGGGTCGAACGCGCCGGGGCCGCTGGTGGCGGCGGTGGTCAAGCAGGGCGCCGCCTTCACCGGCCGCAAGCTGCCGGTGACCATCGTGCCGGGCGAGCTGACCGAGAAGGAAATCGACGACCTGGCCTGACGCCAGGGGCGCTAACGCTCGCGCCGCGCCCCCGCTTTCGCGGGGATGACGGAGCTCGCTGCATGAGCGCGCCCCCTCCCCCGACGGGGACGAGTGCTGCGGTGTCGCGGCGCCTTGAACGGGGGCTTCGGCGGGCGCACCTAGGGGGCATGTTCATCCAGACCGAGCCGACCCCCAATCCGAACGTGCTCAAATTCCTGCCGGGACGCGACGTCTCGGCCGAGCCGCGCGAGTTCCGCACCATCGACGAGGCCGAAGTCTCACCGCTGGCCGAGGGGCTGTTCCAGCTGGAGGGCGTGGCCGGGGTGTTCTTCGGCTCGGACTACGTCTCGGTGACGCGCGACGCCGCCGGCCCCAACTGGCCGCAGCTGAAGGCGCCGATCCTGGCCGCGATCATGGACCATTTCGTCTCCGGCGCGCCGCTGATGCGCGGCGGGGCGATCGAGAGCGCCGGCGCCGACGACGAAGACAACGAGATCGTCGCAGAGATCAAGCAGCTGCTCGACAGCCGCATCCGCCCGGCCGTGGCGCAGGACGGCGGCGATATCCTGTTCGACCGCTTCGACCTCGAGACCGGGGTGCTGACCCTGCGCATGCGCGGGGCCTGTTCGGGCTGCCCCTCCTCCTCGGCGACGCTGAAGGCGGGGGTCGAGCAGATGATGAAGCGCTACGTGCCGGAAGTGACCCGCGTCGAGCAGGT
>JAEZIH010000161.1 GCA_023416055.1 Pseudomonadota bacterium
GGCGCCTGATCGCCCCCTGCCGGACGCGGCGCAGGAGGCGCGGGCCCAGGCCCTGTTCGACCGCATCCGCTGCGTCGTCTGCCAGCACGAGGCCATCGCCGACAGCCCGGCCGTGATCGCCGCCGACATGCGCCAGCTGGTCCGCGACCAGATCGCCGCCGGCCGTTCGGACGCCGAGATCCGCGAGGACCTGGTGCGCCGCTACGGCGATTTCGTGCTGTTCCAGCCGCCGGTCAGGATCGGCACATGGCTGCTATGGTTCGGCCCTGTGACGCTGCTGGCGGGCGTCCTGGCCCTTCTGCTGTGGCGGTCGCGGGGGCGGCGGGACGAGGCGGCGCCTCTGACCGCCGAGGAGGAGGCGCGGCTGGCCGATATCATCGCCGAAGCCGATCTTCGCCCCGATCCTGACGCAAAGCCGTCTGACGACTAGGCTTTGACGGACCCATCCGGGGGGCTGCGACGTTGGCCTCTGCGGTCCCGGGCCTATATGACGGACGGAACGGGCGCCCGCGCCCGAGGAGAGGATCGTACGAAACCCGATGATGAAGCGTAAGGAATTCATGCTGGGGGCCACGTTCGGCCTGGTTCTCGCCGCCGGCGCCACGGCGGGCGGGGTCATCGACTGGCCCACCGCGAACGCGGGCCCGGTCTCCGGCGTCTCGGGCCGCGTCACGGCCAATCCCGGCGGCGCCGGCCTGTTCGCCCCGCCGCAGGGCGCGCCGCTCAGCTTCGCCGACATCTTCCAGCAGGTCGCCCCGGCGGTCGTGCAGATCGACGTCAAGACGCGCATCGAGGTGCCGGCCAACGGCCTGATCCAGATCCCGGGCCTGCCCTTCCCGATCCCGGCGCCCCAGCCCGATTCCGGCGAGGAGGGCGGCATCACCGGCTCGGGCGCCGGCTCGGGATTCTTCATCTCGTCCGACGGCTACATCGTCACCAACAACCACGTCGTCGCCGACGCCACCGAGATCACCGTCAAGCTGGCCGACTCGCGCGAGCTTACGGCCCGGGTGGTCGGCCGCGACGAGGCCACCGACCTGGCGGTCATCAAGGTCGACGGCTCGGACTTCCCGTTCGTCAGCTTCGAGGAAGAGGCCCAGCCCCGCGTCGGGGACTGGGTCATCGCCGTCGGCAACCCGTTCGGCCTGGGCGGCACCGCCACGGCGGGGATCGTCTCGGCCAAGGGGCGCAGCGACATCGACAGCGCCTACGTGGACTATCTGCAGATCGACGCCGCCATCAACCGCGGCAACTCGGGCGGACCGACCTTCGACATCTACGGTCGGGTGATCGGCGTCAACACGGCGATCTTCTCGGATTCCGCCACCGGCGGCTCGGTCGGCATCGGCTTCGCCATTCCCGCCTCCGTGGCCAAGCCAATCACCGAGCGGCTGATGCGCGGCGAGGCCATCGCGCGCGGCTACGTGGGCGTGGGCATTTCGGATCTCGCCCGCGACCAGGTCGCCGCCCTCGGGCTCGAGGCGGGCAGCCGCCCGGCCTTCGTCGGCGAGGTCACGCCGGGCGGTCCCGCCGACGACGCGGGCCTGCAGATCGGCGACATCGTGCTGCGCATGAACGGCGAGGTCATCCAAGGCCGCAACGACCTGACCCGCCGCATCGCCGGCGTCCGTCCGGGCGAGACGGTGCGCCTGGAGATCATCCGCGACGGCCGCCGCCAGACGGTCAACGTCCGCGCCGGCACGCGTCCGCCGGAAGCCGAGCTCAACGCCGGCCGCAACGCCCCCGGCGGGCTGCAGGCTCCGGCCCAGCCGCAGGCCGGGCAGGAGGTCGCCGGCCTCAGCGTGGCGCCGATGTCGGCGGCGCTGCGGCAGCGCTTCTCGATCCCGGACAACGTCGACGGCCTGGTGGTCACGGCGGCCAAGACGGTCGGCGAGCTGCGCTTCCAGCCGGGCTATGTCATCCGCCGCGGGGCCACCGGCCCGATCCGCACGCCGGACGAGCTGAGGGCCGCCGTCGCCGCCGCCCGCCAAGCGGGCCGCAGCGGGCTGTATCTGGTCGTGTGGACGCCGCAGCAGGGCAGCGTTCCGGTGGTCATGGACCTGCCCGATCCTGAATAAGGCTTAACTGCCCGGATCGCCGCCGATGCGCTAACATCGGCGGCGATTTGCATTCGAGGGGCTGATTCCATGCGCATTCTGGTGGTCGAGGACGACGCCGAAGCCGCGACCGCCATGGTCCGGGGGCTGACCGAGGCCGGGCACGAAGTGACCCACGCCGTCGACGGCGCCTTCGGCCTGCTGGAGGCCCAGAAGGGCGGCTACGACGTCTACGTGGTCGACCGGATGATGCCGCGGCTGGACGGCATCGGCATGGTAGAGACCCTGCGCAAGGACGGCGACCAGACGCCGGTGCTGTTCCTCTCCGCCATGGGCGAGGTCGACGACCGCGTGGCGGGCCTCAAGGCCGGGGCCGACGACTATCTGGTCAAGCCCTACGCCTTCTCCGAGCTGATCGCCCGCGTCGAGGCCCTGTCGCGCCGCCGCGAGACCGGCTCGGTGGCCACCATGCTCAAGGTCGGCGACCTGGAGATGAACCTGATCGCCCGCACCGTGCACCGCGCCGGCCAGGAGATCGACCTGCAGCCGCGCGAGTTCCAGCTGCTGGAGTTCCTGATGCGCCACGCCGGCCAATCGGTGACCCGCACCATGCTGCTGGAGAAGGTGTGGGAGTACCACTTCGATCCCCAGACCAACGTCATCGACGTCCACATCAGCCGCCTGCGCGCCAAGATCGACAAGGGCTTCGACAAGGCTATGCTGCAGACCGTGCGCGGGGCGGGGTACAGGCTGGAGGCCTGAGGGCCTTCTGAATGAAACTCCCCTCCCTCCTTCGCCGCACGCCCTTCCGGCTGACGCTGCTGTTCCTGGCCCTGTTCGCGGCGGCGGCGAG
>JAEZIH010000207.1 GCA_023416055.1 Pseudomonadota bacterium
CCGATCGCCTGTTCCGCGGCCGGGGGGTGATCGTCTGGCCGCTGCTCTGGCTGATCGCCGCCCGCTTCCTGCTGGCCCCGCTGTTCGAGATCAATCACGCCCTCGTCGGCGACTGGTACAACCACGCCCTCAGCTTCGCCGCCTTCCTGTTCGGCTTCCTGATCGCCCGCTCAGAGTCGGCGCGTCAGACCTTCATGGCCGTGCGCTGGCCCGCCCTCATCCTCGGCCTCGCCTGCTGGGCCGCCTGGGCCGCTTACGCCTGGACCTACCGCGCCGACTTCCCGATACCGTCCGAGCCGCTGCGCATGGCGATGCGGATGGTCTACGCCGCCGACCAGTGGGCCTTCATCGTCGCCATCCTCGGCTTCGGCGCCCGCTGGCTGAACCGCGGCGGCCCGGTGCTGCGCTACCTGACAATTGGGGTCTTCCCCTTCTACATCGTCCACCAGACCGTCACCGTGGTGATCGGCCATCATCTCGCGAAGCTCGGCCTGCCGGTCGCGATCGAGGCCGGCGTACTGATCGCCGCCACCTTCGCGGGCTGCTTCCTCGCCTATGAGGTCGCTCGGCGCATCGGCTGGCTGGGCCTGTTGCTCGGCGTCAGACCCGAGCGAATCCGCCCCCTGGTCCTCGCACCGGCGGAATGAGGACTCCCGGGACCTTCCTTCCGGGGACATCGCGCCCCGGAAGCGGGACTCCCGACCCTGCCCGCGGCTTCGCCCGGCGGCCTGCGTCCGCTCCTGACGCACGGGGGTGCTGTACTCTCGAAGGGCCAGTCCCCACGGGTCTTTGACAGTCTGAAACCGCGCCGCGCCCGTTAGGGACGCGGCCTCCGACCCGGGCCGGAGGAGGACAATGTCCCCACAAGGCAGGATTTCGCGATTTTGCAGTCAGGGCCGGCCGGGATTGCAGTCCCGGCCGTACCAGCTCAGGCCGCGAACCGCCCGCCCTTGCTGGCGTAGGCCTGGGTGCCGCGGGTGAAGACCCGGTCGCTCGGCAGGACGGCGTCGATGGCGATGTCCTCGGCGCCCTTCAGCCGTTCGTAGATCGGGCCGAAGTCCTGCAGGGTCTCGCGCTTCAGCTGCTCGATGGAATCGATGACGAAATAGACCTGCTGGAAGTCGTCGATGCGATAGAGGGTCCGCATCACCCGCTCGAGATCGAAGCCCAGACGGTTCGGCGAGGGGTCCTCCAGCGAGAAGACGCTCTCGGTCGCCGACGAGACGATGCCGGCGCCGTAGATGCGCAGCCCGTTCGTGTCCTGCATCAGGCCGAACTCGACCGTGTACCAGTACAGCCGCGCCAGGTTCTGCAGCATGCCCAGCGAGGCCGCCCGCTGCCCGCCCTTGCCGTAGGCCTCCATGTAGGCGGCGAAGTCCGGGTCGGTCAGCATCGGCACATGGCCGAACACGTCGTGGAAGATGTCCGGCTCCTGCAGGTAGTCCAGCTGGTCCGGCTTGCGGATGAACTGCCCCGAGGGGAAGCGGCGGTTGGCCAGGTGGTCGAAGAAGACGTCGTCCGGCACCAGCCCCGGCACGCACACCACCGTCCAGCCGGTCAGCGCCTGCAGCTTGGGGTTCATCACCTCGAAATCGGGGATGCCCCCGGTGTTCAGGTCCAGCGCCTCGAGGCCCTTCAGGAAGACGTCAGCGGCACGCCCGGGCAGGATCTTCATCTGCCGGGCGTAGAGAGTGTCCCAGGTCCGGTGCTCGACCTCGGTGTAGGCCGCCCAGTCCTGGGGGATGGTCCAGTCGGCGGCGGCCCCTTCCGGCGGGGCCTCGAAGACGTGCTCGAAGTCGGACATGACGGCGCTCCTCGGGCGGGCTCTGGCGGCCCTTTGCGCCCTATCTAGGCCGGGGCCGCGAACCGCGCCAGCGTCAGTGAATGGCCTGCGACTTCGGCGCGTGGCGGCCGTTGCGGTCGACGGTGAACCAGCGCGCCTCGGCCTCGCGGGTGACGCTGGCCAGCTCGGGATCGTGCTCCAGCGCGTCCTCGGGGGCGTAGGCGACGAAGCCGCCCGCCTCGCCCAGCGCAAGCACTTGGTAGAAGGGCTGGTCCGGGGAGATGTCGCCGGTGGCACCCGGCTTGCCGGCATAGGCCGGATCGACGTCGATCACCACGCCGCGGAAAGCCGCGATGCGGTGGCGCACGATCTGGCCCAGGCCGAATTTGGCGATGATTTCCTGCGTCATGCCGCCATCATGCGGCGGTCAACCTGAGCGGCATGGGGCACGGGCCGTTCATTTTCCCGTCAGCCGTCCTTGGCGGCGGCGGCGGGTCGGGTCTAGGTTGTCCGGGACGGGCGCCGCTTCGGACCGCCCACCGTGAAAGTTCGGCCCATGCCGGAGACCGACGGCGCCCCTCCCGGCGCCTCCCGGTCCCAGCGCCCGGGGTCCGACGGCCGGCGCGCCCGGGGCGGCGCCTCCGACGGATCAGGCGCATCAGGTCGCGAGCCGCCCCTCTACGGCGCGCTCGATCTGGGGACCAATAACTGCCGCCTGCTCATCGCCCGCCCGGCGCGGGACGGTTTCCGCGTGGTCGATTCCTTCAGCCGCATCGTCCGCCTTGGCGAAGGCCTGTCGCGCACCGGCCGCCTCGACGACGCGGCCATGGAGCGAGCCTACGACGCTCTCGCCACCTGCGGCGAGCGGGTCGCCCGCAAGGGCGTCGAGTCCAGCCGGCTGATGGCCGTGGCCACCCAGGCCTGCCGCCAGGCCGAGAACGGCCCCGACTTCATCGAGCGCGTCCGCCTCGGCACCGGCCTCAAGCTGCGCATCATCGATCCCGTCGAGGAGGCCCGCCTGTCGGTGCAGGGCTGCCTCAACCTGTTCGATGACCGCGCCGAAGCGGTGCTGGTCGTCGATGTCGGCGGCGGCTCCACGGAGCTCAGCTGGCTGCGCCGGACCGACGGCGCCTTCGCTCTCGAGGGCTGGATGTCGGCCCCGATGGGCGTGGTCACCCTCTCCGAACGCCACCCCGAGCCCCGCGCCGGGATCGCCCTTCACGACTGGTACGAGGCCATGGTCGCCGACATGGGCGAGGCGCTGTCCCGCGCCCCCGTCGACCCCGCCCTGCGCGAACTCTTCACCGCCGGCCGCGCCCATCTGGTCGGCACCTCGGGGGCGATCA
>JAEZIH010000049.1 GCA_023416055.1 Pseudomonadota bacterium
CCCTTCTGGGCCACGTGCGGGCCCAGCACGTTACGCAGGGCGGCGTGCAGCAGGTGGGTGGCTGAGTGGTTGGCGCGGGTGGTCAGGCGCGCCTCGGGGTCGACCCGCAGGCTGACGCGGGCGCCGACCTCCAGCGTCCCGGCCGTGACCTCGAGCTTGTGGGCGTAGAGGTCGCCGCCGTGCTTCTGGACGTCGATCACCGCAGCCGAGCCGCCCGGCCATTCGATCTCCCCGCGGTCGCCGGCCTGGCCGCCGCCCTCCCCGTAGAAGGGGGTGCGGTCGAAGACCACCTCGGCCGTCTGCCCGGTCTCGACCCGGTCCACCGCCTGCCCCTCGTGGATCAGGGCCAGCACCTCGCCGGAGTCGTCGACCGTGTCGTAGCCGGTGAACACCGTCGGCCCGAGGCGATCGCGCAGGGCCAGCCATTCGCCGGCGTTGGCGCTCTGGCCTGAGCCCTTCCAGTTGGCCTTGCCGCGCTCGCGCTGCTCGGCCATGGCCGCCTCGAAGCCGTCGACGTCGACGGCGAAGCCGCGGCGGCGGGCCTCGTCCTGGGTCAGGTCGAGCGGGAAGCCGTAGGTGTCGTAGAGGGTGAAGGCGGTCTGGCCGGCGATGACGCCGCCCTGCTGCAGGTCACGGGTGGCGTCCTCGAGCAGGCCCATGCCGCGGCCCAGCGTGGTGCGGAAGCGGATCTCCTCCTGCTTCAGCGTGTCCTCGATGAAGGCCTGGGCGCGCTTCAGCTCTGGGTAGGCCTCGCCCATCTCGGTCACCAGCGCCGGCACCAGCCGGTGCATCAGCGGGTCCGAGGCGCCCAGCAGGTGGGCGTGGCGCATGGCCCGGCGCATGATCCGGCGCAGCACGTATCCGCGGCCCTCGTTCGAGGGTGTGACGCCATCGGCGATGAGGAAGGAGGAGCTGCGGAGGTGGTCGGCGATGACCCGGTGGCTGGGCGCGCGATCGCCCTCGGCCTTGGTCGAGGTGGCGTCCTCGGAGGCCGCGATCAGCGCCTTGAACAGGTCGACGTCATAGTTGGAGTGGACGCCCTGCAGCACGGCGGCGATGCGCTCCAGCCCCATGCCGGTGTCGACCGAGGGCTTGGGAAGGGAACGGACGATCTCGTCGTTCTCCTTCTCGTACTGCATGAAGACGTTGTTCCAGATCTCGACGAAGCGGTCGCCGTCCTCGTTCGGCGAGCCCGGAGGGCCGCCGGGGATGTGCTCGCCGTGGTCCCAGAAAATCTCGGTGCAGGGACCGCAAGGGCCCGAGTCGCCCATGGCCCAGAAGTTGTCGCTACCGGCGATGCGGATGATCTTGTGATCGGGGAAGCCGGTGACCTTCTTCCAGATGTCGAAGGCCTCGTCGTCGTCGATGTAGACGGTGACCAGCAGCCGGTTCGGGTCGAGGCCGAACTCCTTGGTGACGAGGGTCCACGCGCGCTCGATGGCGTGGTCCTTGAAATAGTCGCCGAAGGAGAAGTTCCCCAGCATCTCGAAGAAGGTGTGGTGCCGGGCGGTGTAGCCGACGTTGTCCAGGTCGTTGTGCTTGCCGCCGGCGCGGACGCATTTCTGCGAGCTGGTCGCGCGGCGGTACGGCGGGGTGGCGGCGCCCGTGAAGTAGTCCTTGAACGGCACCATGCCCGCATTGACGAACAGCAGGGTCGGGTCGTTCTGCGGGACCAGCGGGGCCGACTGCACCTTCTCGTGGCCGTCGGCCGCGAAGAAGTCGAGGAAGGTGGAGCGGATCTGGTTCAGGCTGGCCATGGCGCGGTCTTGTCGGGGGAGCGAAAAGGAAGCCGCGTCATATAGGGCTTTCGCCCCGAAAGCATCACCCGCGCGTGATCGGGTCCGTCAGGCGGCGCGCGATCCAGGCGATCGGCAGGCCGACGCACAGGATGTGGATGACGATCGGCTTCCAGGCCGCCGTCAGACTGTCGGGGGGCGACAGGGTCGAGGCGGAGAGAGGGACGACCACGAAGCTCATCGCCAGCCATACGGCCAGGCCATAGATGACGCCGGCCGGAAACCACTGGCGCCGCAGAACCGGCAGGCGCGCCGCGGCGACCACGTAGACCGCGGCTATGCCCAGCATGACGCCATAGTGCGAGGCCACGCCCAGGGCGGCGGTCGGCCAGCCGCCCCGGTAGGTCGCCGGGCCGAGCCAGCCGCCGGCGACCGACTGCAGCACGACTTGGGCGGAGACCTGCAGGTTGGTGACGATGGCGGCAAGGATGTCCAGTGTGCCCGCCGCCAGCGTGGCGAGCAGCGTGGTGCGCACCAAGGCTCCGGTCTTCGGCCCGCCCATCGTGTCCCTCCCTGACGCAAGGGAAGGTAGGACCCCTCGGGCGGTCTGGCCAGAGGCCGTCAGCTCTCGTCGTCGACGGCCGGGTCGTCGGTGAAGTGGTCCTCGGGCTCTTCCTCGTCCTCGTCGTCGTCCCCGACCCCGTCGGTGACTTCGTCCTCTTCCTCCAGCAGGTCGGCGAGGGCGTCGATGATGGCGTCGAGCTGGGCGGGCGAGGCCTCGACCGCGATCGAGGCGCCGTCGTCGCCCTCGATCTCCAGCAGATAGCCTTCGGGGGTCTCGGACAGGGTGAACTGGCTGAGGGCGGGGACCTTCTGGTCGGCCATGGGACGGGCTCCGTTGTGACGATGCCGACAACGACGGGCCCGGAAGAAGGCTCCCGCGCGAAGAAAAAAGGCCGCCCGACCCGGGTGGGGGATCGGGCGGCCGCTCCGTCCGGCCCGGCCCGGCGGGGTCGGTGGCGGGTCGGCGAACCCGGCCGGAGAAGTGCACTGCAGTTTTTTCGAGTGCACACCGTGCACTTTCGTCAGGTCGACCTGACGTCAGCCCTCGAGGTCCTGGCCCTCGTCGGGCTCGGGCGTGCCCAGCAGTTCCTCGGCGATCTTGTTGGTCGAGGCCCGCACCGCCTTCTCGATCGAGATGGCGACATCCGGATTGGCCTTGAGGAAGGCGCGCACGTTCTCGCGGCCCTGGCCGATGCGCTGGCTGTCGTAGGAGAACCAGCTGCCCGACTTCTCGATCACTCCGGCCTTGACGCCGAGGTCGATGATCTCGCCGATCTTGGAGATACCCTCGCCGTACATGATGTCGAAGATGACCTCGCGGAACGGCGGGGCGACCTTGTTCTTGACCACCTTCACCCGGGTGGTGTTGCCGACCACCTCGTCGCGATCCTTGATCGCGCCGGTGCGGCGGATGTCGAGGCGGACCGAGGCGTAGAATTTCAGCGCATTGCCGCCCGTGGTGGTCTCGGGCGAGCCGTACATCACCCCGATCTTGTGGCGGATCTGGTTGATGAACAGGACGATGCACTGCGACTTGTTGATCGAGGCGGTCAGCTTGCGCAGGGCCTGCGACATCAGCCGGGCCTGCAGGCCGGGCAGGCTGTCGCCCATCTCGCCCTCGATCTCGGCGCGCGGGGTCAGGGCGGCGACCGAGTCGACCACCACGATGTCCACGGCGCCCGAGCGCACCAGGGTGTCGACGATCTCCAGAGCCTGCTCTCCGGTGTCGGGCTGCGACACCAGCAGGTCGTCGAGGTTGACGCCCAGCTTCTGGGCGTAGACCGGGTCGAGGGCGTGTTCAGCGTCGACGAAGGCGGCGGTGCCGCCCGATTTCTGCACCTCGGCCACGGTGTGCAGGGCCAGGGTCGTCTTGCCCGAGCTTTCCGGCCCGAACACCTCGATCACCCGCCCGCGCGGCAGGCCGCCGATGCCCAGCGCCATGTCCAGGCCCAGCGAGCCGGTCGAGACGGAGGGAATCTCCACCGCCACGCCGCCCTTGCCGAGCTTCATCACCGAGCCCTTGCCGAAGGCGCGGTCGATCTGGGCGATCGCCGCCTCCAGGGCCCGTTGCTTGTCGCCGTCTTCCTTGCCCACCAGTTTCAATGCCGCCTGCGCCACTTTTCCACTCTCCCTTGCCATGATTCCCGTTCAGACC
>JAEZIH010000076.1 GCA_023416055.1 Pseudomonadota bacterium
AAGGAGGGGAACCTCGGTGGCCGGTTTGGCCACATACACGTCCTCGGAACCAGCAGCCTGTCTCGGGCGGTCCAGCTCACTCAGATCAAACGCGTACTTCACGGCGCCGGTGTGGAAATCGAGGTCACCTTCGACACCGCCACGCCCAGCCACCACGTCAAATACGGTCAGATCATCGTCGGAATGAACACGGCGAAGTTCGCGGCCCAAACCGTGAAGATGCCTATGTCCCCGGGCCATGTCGGATCGGCGCTGTCCCTGCCCGGCGGAACGCTTGTGGGTCAACACTGCGTTGTGCGCGACATCCTTGGCCCTGCGAGGTTCGGCGCTCAGTACGCCCTCGACGGCGTGGGCTCTCACCTGCTCGTCCACCACAACATCGAACAGCAGTTACGGTTGATGGAGGAGGCGGGACGCATTGCCGACATGGCCATGCTCTCCGGAGACGGACTACCTGTGGACCTCCACCGACACCTTATGGCTATCGACAAGTTCCTGACATGGCCGAACCCCTTGGACGCTTCAAAGCGGGTGACAGGTGTGGCGTTGGACCCCCTGGAGGACGAGAAGAACGGCGAACGCTCATAGCCGTGCTCCGGAGCCCGAAGCCGGAGAAACGGTGACACCGATCCTCCGCGCCCGCGGCCCGGGCCACCGTCTGCAGTCACGAGGATAAATAGATCGAAGGGGCTGGCTTCACCGGGTTGGCCTCTTCGGTTTTCCTCTGGAGGTGCAGATGGCGAAGATGGACTGGCAACGAAACAAGTATGCAGGGCGCGCCCGAGAGGCCGCCTTCGCGCCACCCCCGGCAAAGAAGGGTTGCTGGTCGCACATCAAGCGCGAGCCGGTGCGGACCTACACGGCCGCTGAAATTGCCGCGTGGAATAGCGCACAATCTGCGCCTCATGGCTCATGACAGTGCCGCAGTCCGTCCTGCGCTACCGGGCTGCCTTGCAGGATATGATCGTCGAAGCGGCACCGACCTTGTTCATCACGCTCGCGTTCAACAGGAAGACGAGCGCGGCGGTAGCGGCGCGATTTTTGAGCCTGTTCGATGCGCGGATGGCGAGCGCGACGCTCGGCCGCTTCTGGGTGAAGCGGGTCTCGGAGCGGCCCAAGTATATCGCCGTCATCGAGAACGCGAAGACGAACCTGCACCTCCATCTGGCGGTCACCTGTACGCCCCAACAATCCGCCATCATCGCCGAAATGACGGAGCCGGCGTGGGTGAAGCTTGTCCCGGCCGGAACGGTCAACGTGCAGGCCGTTTACGACGAAGGCGGGCTCGGCTCGTACATGTCGAAGCAGTACTCTGCCGATCACCAAGATCACCTGCTGCTCAGCCGGAGCAGCACCTGACCATAGGCCCCTGAAACGCGTAGCGCTTCATCACTTGAAGGCTGCCGAGGGTCCGCTTTGCCTGCCGAAGCGAACTGGTGCGCCAGCCTCGCTATAGAAGAAGAATGAACAGAACGGACGAGCCGAAGCGGTAGACGAGCCAGACAGAACCGCTTGATCGAACTCAGAACGAACACGAACAAGAACGCTACCACTTCGGCCTACCCGAAAGCGGACTAGCGGTATGTCCGCTATGGGTGGAAAGCGGACTCTTCACCTGCGGCCTCACCCGCAGGCCGGCCCCGCCTCAATTTCGAACCTCGAATTGGTCTCGCGGCGACTCTTGATCTCAGCGTCCATCTGGGCCCGGTCGGGCCGATCAAGCGGAGCAGTCGTGGGCTCTCCGCGATAACGCCAGATAGCTAGACAGCGGTCGGCGGACGTGCGGCGAGGCAAGACCGTCGTCAGGGTTCCGTGCTTATTCTTCCAGTCCGCTTCGAGCCGCGCGATGTGTGCGGCGCTTTGCGACGCCGTGTGGGTGTGGGGGCCGTCGATGTCGGCATGGCGGTTCGTCCCCCCCGTCATGCTCACAACCGCGACGTAGAAGTAGAGGTGCCGGGTTTCCTGAGGCGGTGTCGAAACCGTCGAAATGGTCGGCAGCGCGAGGGCGAACAGTATCGCGGATCAGCAAGAGGTTGCTCCCTTTTCAGGCAACTGCGAATTTGGCTCACCTCAAAACGTCCGGCACTAACCCTTGCATTGCAGCATAGGGGTCTCCCGAGATTGAGGCCCTACCCCTCTAGAATCCAGTTGAACGGGATGTATCGCACTGATCCCGCAAAAACAACATCGCGGCAGATACTCGGTCTCTCATCTCGGCAGTACCAACTTCAAGATACATGTTGTCGTCGCTGTATCCTTGATTCCGGTAAGTTACTGGCAGATAGACGAACATAAGACCGCCACTGTAATTAGTCTGGATACCGCTTATTTTTCCGTACTCTATTACGACAGCTTCATCGGTGCCGTTGCCCGCCGTTATATGAAGAACCCCCAAGCATCCTGCGGGAGAATAGTATCTTACCCGGCCGAGATATCCAAACTCTACATTCCGAGAAAACGCGTTTTCCAAAAAAGCGTGGGCAGAGTCCTTGGTGCGCTCCTGATGCACAAAAACTTCCGAAGCTGCAGGAGTTACATCGCTCCAGACACTCAGGGCGGCTATCACAGCCCATTTCATCTTCATTATCCTTGCCTTAGGTTTCTCGATGGGCAGTGCGGCGGACAACACGCGGTGAGCCCGCTAGTCCCCGTGGTAGGCCCATCGGGCCAGCGAGACATCATGACCGTCGCGGCGGTCCTGTGCGATGTAGGCGTTCTTCTGATCCTCGGCTTCCTGCCATGTGTCGTAGGGGCCGAAGCAGATGACGTTGGCTCCGAAGTCGCGGCCGTCATAGGCGGTGGCGAAGCTGTAGAAGCTGTTCTGGATGCCGACGTGGTAGGTGCCGTCCGGCACCCGGAACACGGTTGAGTATAGGTGGTAGCGACCGTAGTTGGGCTCCGACGCCTTGCAGAAACGGTAGTCGTCGTTCCGCGTCTCGACGGAGGGAGACGCAAGGCCGGCGACAGCCGCGGCGAGCAGTGGCATCAGCATGGTTCGTTTCCTCTCGACGCTCCTCGGCCCCCCGGCCGATCCCTTCGAGGAAACGGTGCTTCTTGAATCCGCCAGTGTCAATCAGGAAGACCTGACGAGAGGTGATGTGCGCAGCCGGCCCAGTTACCGCAATGGGTCGGGAGCGGTCCTTCAGCGGAGCTTAGACCGAAGGTCCGGTTCCCGCCGCGGCGCCGATGTCCGGTTCTGGCGCAACCCTGACCGCCGAAAGTCTTCCCGTCGGGCATCAGGATGGAAGGACGCTTCGGCGCTGGTGCGCAGCCAAAAGCCTCGATGCGTTCAAGACAAACTGCGCCACTTTAACCGGCACTGCTCAGGCAGCCTGTGGTTCCGCCGCGTCCGGAAGTCGTGGATGCCGGCCTCGCGCCAGCAGTTCCACCACAACGACCACGATCGCCGTAGTGATCAACTCCGGAACGACGGCGAACCACGGCACCTCCTGCGACTGGGTCGCCGCAGATATCGGAGACCATATCAGGGTGATGAAGAGGTTGTTGGCGAAGTGGGCACCGATGGCGAACTCCAGCCCGCCGAGGCGCAATGCCGCCCATGTCCAGCCCATTCCGGCTAGCGTCCGCTGCAGGAAGGAGACGGGATCAGGGTCTAGGTGGACGGCAGAAAACACTAGACCATTGATGAGGCAGAGGAGCAGCGAGCGGCGGGTGATCAAGGCGCTCACGCGCAATAACACACCGCGGCAAACGACTTCCTCTGCAGCGGCTCCGGCAAGGAGCGCGCCCCCCATCGTTATGACGTAGATGAAGCGGGTGTGTTCGACATAGTAGGTGTCGAAGACTGGCGGGCGCCATTCACTGCCGGTTGCGAGGCTGAGCGGGATCCAGAGCGTCGAGATCGCGATCATCGTGACGATACCGAGCCCGAAGAGCTTGAGGTCGAAGCGGCGGCCCGGCCAGAGGAAGGCCTTGAGGGGCATTCGCCACGTCACAGCCGCGGTTACCAGGAGGCTGAACGCTATGAGGCCGACCGCCGCGCCAAACGTTAGCGTCCGGTATCCTTCTTCGAGCAACCGGAGTGGGGTGTCCTCGATCCGTTCCCCCAAGTTGAACATTTGCGCGCCGAGCGCTGGAACAAGCTCGCCGACGATTGCCAGGACCACGAACGTCAGGAGCGTCGTCAACGTGGCTAATGGGATGAAAGCGAAGAGCCGCAGCCACCGCCGCCCGCAAGGGAAGGACGCCGTCATCTCCGAACCGTCAGCCTGGGTCACCGCATGAGCGATGCGGGAAGCAAGTGCGCTAACCATTGCGGAAGCGTAGCGGGATGTGCGCGCGGTGGTCCAGAACGTTGGTGCTGGAGCGTCCAAGGATCGGACGGCGCGCTCGGTGCCGGCCGCAACGGGCCGGCAGCGGTACTGCGGCGGGGCGTGGTCAGAAGGTCCGGTTCTCGCCCCGGCGCCAATGTCCGTTCCTGGCGCTGTGCCGACCCGGTGCCGCAATCGGCCTGAACGTCCGGGATGGGTGGGGAGTGGACATTGCACGAACGGCAAGTTGGCATATCGTTGATGCCAACGGAGTTGCTGCGATGCTCACAAAGGGTCCATGGCCGTTCAGCCCCCCAGCGATGTTCGGCATCTTCATGGCATGCGCTGCGGCTGCGATTTTGGTGATCTGGCCTCTGACATCACGCTACAGGGCCGGATGTGGGGGACCGCCAAGCCCCGTCCGATGCGACTATGAGCGCATATTCCGCGAGGATGCTCGGGCGTCATTCAGGTCCGATCCGGAAGCGTATTTCGAACTGGAAGATCGCGGTCCGACCATGGAGGTGTCGCAGGCTCCGCGACGTCTTACCCTCGGCGGACGGGCATACCTCCTCATCGACAAGAGCAGTTGCCGGGTTTGCGCAGTTTCATACACACAATAGGCGTCCGCTATGGGTCGGTTTGCGAAGTTCACACCGGGTCGGAAGGCGGACGTGGGGAGCAGGGCTTGCACCTGCGACTCCGGTTGTGACCGGTATGTTCGATTACACCATCCCCGATCCAATCTCGGAGAAGGAAGGAGCGAGGTCAATGTCCGCATTGGGTCGGGAGCGGACGGTCGCCTAAGCGTGGATAGCGGACGATGCTTCTCCTAGCTCCGAGGCTGGGAGAAATGGGATGTTCGTAATCGAAGATGAGCTGCACGCCGAACAAATCGGTCGTTTCGGCACCCGGGATGAAGCGATGGCCGAGCTTCAACGACTTGCCAGCACACCTTGGGACAAGCCTCCGAACGTCGCTCCCTGCACTGGTTGGAAGACGTGCGGTCGGAGCTACGAGATCATCGAATACGACACATCTCGCGAGCCTTGGCGTGAGCTTGGGCGAGCGGCGACGCTAGAAGTTTCCGCTGCGGGCGTTCGTTGGCTGAAGGGGACAGACTAGGTCCACAACGGGTCGGGAGCGGTAGGTCGCCTAAGGGTGGTTAGCGGAACTTGCGACAGCTAAGCTGGGTCCATGGCCGTCATTGCTCAAACGAAAGCTTGCCTGCGGATTTTGGGCGATGATTTGAACCCGGACGAGGTCAGCGGGATGTTGGCCGCGTCGCCCACACAATCTGCCCGAAAGGGCGACGTGAGAGGCGGACAGTCCCAACGACAATACATCGAGAAATCGGGGTCGTGGCGGTTCAAGGTCCCTGACCAGCAGCCGGGAAATCTCGACGCACAGATACAGCAAATCTTCGCCTCCCTAACGTCTGACATATCGGTCTGGTCCGATCTTTCTAGCCGGTTCAGGATCGACATTTTCTGCGGTCTGTTCATGGACGCGGGAAACCAGGGGCTCGAAATCTGCCCGGGAACGCTGCAAGCGATGGGTCAGCGCGGCGTTACATTGAGCCTCGATGTCTACGACCCGACGCCGGACTAATGTCTCCTATGGGTCGGGAGCGGAAACTGGCCTCCGGGCCAAGAGCGGACATTTCTGGCTGGCTGCGCCGATCTATCGTCAAAGGCGCGGTGAAACTCGGCGAACTCAGACCAACTTTCATCCCCTAAAACTATGGTTGTGACGCTCGAATTATTTTCGGGTCAGTCTCTGGTCGCATATTCGAACGACGGCATTAGAGCGGCGACATCGACAACCCAGAGCGAGGTGTTCATGTCCCTTCTGAAATCCCTGAAGCTGTCCGCCGCAAAGCCGCAATCCCCGCCGACCAGCCCGCAGGAACGCAACCGGGAAAAACTGCGCAGTTATCTCGCCGAACAGCGAGCGCTGGTCGAGGCTGCCATCGCGGGCAAACCCCACACGGCCGTCCGCACCGTCACCAAAACGGACGGGGCCGGAAACCGGACGCGCGTCGAAGTCCCTCGCACCGTCCGCAAGGGCTGGTTCAGCGGCGACGGCGGCAAGGTCTATTTCCAACTCCGCTATGGCGGGAAGCCGCTGGAACTGGCCAAGGGCATGACCTCCGTCGAAGCCGATGGCATCGCGAGCATCGGTCCGATCATCGACACGCTGGATCAGGCTGTTCTGGCCGGCGAATTTGATGCCGCCGTGGCTGCCGCCGCTCAGGCGCGGGCCGCGACAATGAAGACGGCGAAGGCCCAGAAGGCGCGCTAAGCTCTGCCAGAACGGATGGGCGGCAGTGCCGCCCATCACCCTTTCGCAGCCAGGGAGGTCTCATGGCCCATGTCGTCGTTTTCGATCTTGAGACCATTCCCGATCTGGAGGCTGTGTCTCGCGTCCACGGCGTGCACCCCCACGACCCGGTTCAGGCTCAGGAGATTGTCGGCGATAAGTTCTGCAAGCTTCCGCTGCATAGGATCGCCTGCATCGGCACCTTGATCGCGGAGAGCAGCGAGAACGGTTGGATGGTCCGGTCGCTCGGTGCCCCGCACATCGGGGAACGCAGTGAAGCTGTCCTCATCGCCAGCTTCGCCGACCGCCTGAACGAACTGCGGCCCTGCCTCGTATCGTTCAACGGAAGCGGCTTTGACCTGCCGGTGCTCCGCTACCGGGCCATGGTCAACCGGCTGTCGGCTCCGGGCTTGTACGCACGAGGCTACTTCAAGCGATATTCCGACGACGCGGTAGACCTGTGCGATGTCCTCGCGAGCTTCACCAACCAAGGCAAGTGCAAGCTGGACGAACTCTCGCGTATCCTCGGGCTTCCCGGAAAGCCCGACGGTGTCGACGGCTCCATGGTGGCCGAGTACGTCGCGACGGGGCGCATTCAGGAAGTCGCGGACTACTGCGAAACCGACGTTGTGAATACGTATCGGGTTTGGCTCCGCTACGAACTCATGCGGGGCACGCTGACACCCAGCGCCTATGACCAGAGCGAGCGAAACCTCACAGATTTTATCGACGTCCGGTCGTTGGACAGACCACACCTCGCTCCTTTTTCGGGATCGGCCGGGGCCTCTAGCAAGCCGTCGGGGAGCGCGTCCGATTAGAGCCCGTTACAGCAGCGCCGCGTGGGACTTGGCCTTCAAACAGGTTTGCGCTGAAATCCGGATCGGCCGCGATGGCGCCATCCGAGCCGACATCTGGGTGAACGCCTTACTGAACGACGGTGATGAAGATGACGCGCGCTCGATCCCTGACGTCTTGAACGTGATATCGCTTTCTCAGGCGCGGGAAGATCTGACCCGATGCCTCGTCTCCATGATCGATCATCGTCACCGGATGTGGAGGCGGTATCCGGTGCTCAGAAACTTGGCCCAATCGAGTTGCACAGGGCCGGAGGCCTTGGCGGATGCTTATCTCCGTTTTCTCAGGCGCGACCTTGAAGCCCTCTGCGGGCATCGTGCAGGGCCAAGAGGCAGTCCCGGCAGCACAGACGTCCCCGCGATCGACGAGGGTCATTCTGAGGGCTGTTAGGGTGCTGCAACCCTCCCCGGTGCCGGTTGCCACATAGTCCAGCTCAGCAATGGTCGTCCAACGCAGCGAGTAACGCGCTCTGAGTTTCGGGCGTAGTCGGCTGTCCCTCGAAACGTTGTACGTCTCCGAGAATTTCGCCGAATTGATTGAAGCGGACGGCCATTGCGCCCGAGCGAAAGACCATCCCGATCCGGCCGGCGTCGTCAAATGTCATGTAGTCGACCACTTCTCGGAGACTATGCATCACTTTCTGTCGGGCAGTCCGTCGCGCGTCAGCGTCTGGATTGTCGAGGGATTTACGGACAGAGGCGACTCGCTCTGCGTGCTCCTGTGGAGAAGCGCTCCCCCGGGCCCGTTCAAGAGCGTCCTTGGCGGCATCTGCAGCACTGACCAAGGCGACCAACCTCTGCCGAGCGTCAAGCCAACGCTGCTTTACCCCGCTGTCACCTGTCTCCTCGTAAAGGCCGATGAGACGGTCGACCCGAGCCTGCTGCGCCTCTACTTCCCGCGCGGCTTGGTAGAATCCGGCGGAGAGTGCGCTGATCGCCTGGCCAGACGAGAAGAAGCTGTCGCTAAGAGCGAAGCTGAGGATGCCGTCGAGGATGCCATCCTCCAGATGCTCATAGCGGTAATAAAAACCGTTTGAGCAGGCCAACTTCCGTACCCGACGTGAACAGAAGAGGTAGCTTGACTTCTTCTGCGCCACCGGCCGTCCGCTCCGTAGTCGGCTGCCCTCCTGACCCTTCAGTTGGTATGCCATCGTGCCGCCGCAGATTGCACAGCGACACAGACCAGAGAACAGGTTCCGAATCTCACCCTTGAACCCATTACCGCCTCCGCGCTTCAGAGGCTTGCTCGACCTCACACGTGCCCACTGTTCGGCGGAAATGACCTCCGGATAATAGCCCCGGACAGGTTCTCCGATGGGAGTTCGCTTAAGGTCTCCCCTAGCCTTCATGTGCGGTTGGAATTCTCCGATCACCGCCGGGTTAGAGAGGATTTTCTGCACATAGCTTGGATGCCAACCATCCGCTTGGCTGGCTCCTCGACCCCACGCCGCTATTCCGCGAGCGTTGAGGGAAGCTGCAATAGCCGCTTTGCCTTCCCCATCGATGGTTCGGTCGAAAATCTCCCGGACGATAGCCGCGCGCTCGGGCACCTCAACAAATCTTTGGACGCCTGCATCAAACCTGAGCCAAGCCGGGCAGACGCTGGTGATCGGTCTTCCGGCACCACCCTCCAACGCCTTTCGCTTCATCGCCCAGCTTGCCGCAAGACGTTCGGACTTGTGCTTGCTCTCCTGAAAAGCCCGAAACGAATTGAACACCAGAGACATGAAGTTCATGGGGTTCGCATCGATCATGTACTGGTCGATGACCTGACCATCGTTCACCGTAGCGATACTGGCCCCGGTGGCGCCCACCCTGTTGATCCAGTTCACGACGCGGCTAGGAGGCAGTCGGCTTATCCGATCAAGTTGCTCGACAACGATCACCACGTCATTCGGCAGGTCGCCAGTCTCAATCCGCATTAGCAGGGCGGCGAGGTTCCCGGTCTGGATATTTGCCCCGGTATAGGCGCTAGTTCCCTCGTCGGTGATCTGCTCGATCAGGGTCCAGCCCTTGGCATCGCAGAACGACCGGATTTGGCCCTGCTGCCTCGCAAGGGTCGAACCACGCCCCTGCTCAAGAGAGCTCCACCGCGAATAGCCCACAGCCTTCATCGGACAACGGTAGCCCCGCGATGGGCGCTGTCAAAACAATAAACGGCTCTTCGTCGGCCCGCCCGGCTCCGGCAAGTCGATGATGGCGGCGCGCCTGCCCGGCCTGTTGCCGCCCCTGACCGCCAAGGAGCTGCTCGAGACCTCGATGGTCTGGTCGGTGGCCGGGCTGATCGAGCGCGGCGGACTGACCCGAGACCGGCCCTTCCGCGCCCCGCACCATTCCGCCTCCATGGCCGCCCTGACCGGCGGCGGCCTGCGCGCCCGCCCCGGCGAGGCCTCGCTGGCCCACAACGGCGTCCTCTTCCTTGATGAATTGCCCGAATACAGCGCCCAGGCGCTGGACTCGCTTCGCCAGCCGCTCGAAACCGGCGAGATCGTCGTCGCCCGCGCCAACGCCCACGTCCGCTATCCGGCGCGCTTCCAGCTGGTGGCGGCCATGAATCCCTGCCGATGCGGCCTCGGCGGCGGCGGCAAGGGCGCCTGCGGCAAGGCCCCGCGCTGCCAGCGGGACTATCAGAACCGCATCTCCGGCCCGATGTTCGACCGCATCGATCTGACCGTGGAGACGCCGCCGGTCACGGCCGCCGACATGGCCCTGCCGCCGCCCGCCGAAGGCACGGCCGAGGCCGCGGCCCGGGTTCTGGCGGCGCGCCAGATGCAGGAGGACCGGCTGCGCGCCGCCGGCCTCGATCCCGAAACCGCCCGGGACCAGGCCGTCAACGCCCGCGTGTCGGGTGAAATCCTCGACCGTTTCGCCGCCCCGGACCAGGCCGGTCGAGCCCTGCTGATGCGAGCGGGCGACGCGGGCGGACTGACCGCGCGGGGCTGGACGCGCACCCTCCGGCTGGCCCGGACCATCGCCGATCTCGATGGTTGCGACGGCGTCCTGCGCCGCCACGTAGCCGAAGCCCTGGTGCATCGCCGCTCGACCATCGGCGCCCATGCCGATGCGGAACGGCGGGCGCAGGAAGGGCTGCCGGCCTGGTGATCAAACTTCCTTAACCGACCCGCTTGAACGCGCCTTAAGGCCTCGTCCGCCATCCTGATCCTCCAAAGGGGGTGACGATGGCGCGAAAGACCGAGGCTGTACCCGTGACGACCGCGGCCGGGGAGGGGGCTGAACAGCAGTTCCTGCGCCTCATGAGCCACGAGATGCGCACGCCCCTCAACGGCGTCATCGGCATGCTCGGCCTGCTTCAGCGCACCCGTCTGGACGGCGCCCAGCGCGCCTACGCCGAGGCCGCCCGCGCCTCGGCCGAACATCTGCTCGGCCTCGTCAACGACCTGCTCGATTACGCCCGGCTGGAGGCGGACCGGCTTGAGTTCGATGCAGCGCCCGTCGATCTCGAATGTCTGGTGCGCGGCGTAGCCGAACTGCTCAGCCCCAAGGCCCATGACAAGGGGCTGGAGATCGCCTGGTCGGTCGCGCCCGAAGCCGTCGATGTCATGGCCGACGAGGGCCGCCTGCGGCAGGTGCTGTTCAACCTCGCCGGCAACGCCGTGAAGTTCACCGAGACCGGCGGCGTGCGCATCGCCGTGGAGCGCGCCGGCGGGTCGCAGAAGAGGCCGAAGCTGGCCTTCATCGTCGATGACACCGGTCCGGGCGTGCCGGTCGAGGCGCGCGGCCGCATCTTCGAGGAGTTCGGCCACGTGGACGCCTCGGACGCCAGCCGCTTCGGCGGCGCCGGCCTGGGCCTCGCCGTGGTGCGCAAGCTGGCCGGGGCCATGGACGGAACCGTCAGCGTCGGCGATCGCCCGGACGGCCCGGGCGCCCGCTTCCGCTTCGAAGCCGCCTTCCCGGCGGTCAAGGGCGCGTCGCGTGACCTGCCGCTGGCCGGCCAGGCTGTGGCCGTGGTCACGCCCGATCCCTTCATCCGCGCCGCCGCCGAGGCCCAGATCGTCGCCTCGGGCGGGGAGGTGAACTCCAGGGCCCCGGTGGCCCTCGTCGATCACGCCGCCCGCGGGGCAGGGCAGGGGCTGGTTGCGAAGCCGGCCGGCGCCCGCGCCATCGTCCTGCTCAAGCCTTCGGAGCGGGACCTGATCGCCCGCTATCGCTCGGCCGGCTTCCACGGCTATCTGATCAAGCCGCTGCGCCGCGCCTCGCTGGCCGAGCGGGTGTTGGCCGCCTCCGGCGCCCAGCAGGCCATGCAGCCGGGACCGCCGCCGCCGCCGCCCGAGGACGACCGCGTCGCCGTGACCCGCTTTTCGGGGATCCGGGTCCTGCTGGTCGAGGACAACCCCGTCGGCGCCCTGCTGGCCTCCACCCTGCTCAAGCGCGAGGGCTGCGCGGTCGAGACGGCGGCCAGCGGCCGCGAGGCGCTGGATGCCCTGAAGCGGGCCCGCTACGATCTCGTGTTCATGGACATGCGGATGCCCGGCATGGACGGCCCCACCGCCGCCCGCGCCATCCGCGCCCGGGGAGACGAGACCCCGATCGTCGCCCTGACCGCCAACGCCTTCGCCGAGGACCGCAAGGCCTGCCTCGAGGCCGGCATGGACGACCATCTGGTCAAGCCGCTGGAGCTGGAAGCCCTGCGCGCCGCACTGGCCCGCTGGACGAAAACCGCGGACCGCGCCAAGGTCGCCGTCGCATAGCGGGGCGCAGGGGGCGTCGCCGCCGAGGGACGCCTTGCATGGCCCAAGCCGCCGCCGGGAAACAGACCACCTGGGAGTTCATCAAGTCCCTGCGTGACCGCCGCGTGCTGGTCATGCTCTTCCTCGGGGCCGCCGCCGGCCTGCCGTTCTTCCTCATCTTCGATACCCTCTCGGCGTGGCTGCGGCAGGCGGAGCTGTCGCTGCAGACGATCGGGGTGTTCGCCCTGGCGACGCTCGCCTATGCGCTGAAGTTCGTCTGGGCCCCGGTCGTGGACCGGGTGCGCATTCCGGTGCTCGGCCGCTTGCTGGGACAGCGCCGCTCATGGATGGCGCTGATGCAGGTCCTGATCGTGGTCGGGCTCTGGCTGATCGCCGGGTCGAACCCGGCTGTGAACCTGGGGCAGGTCGCCCTGCTGGCCGTGATGGTCGGCTTCTTCGGCGCCACCCAGGACGTGGCCATCGATGCCTGGCGGATCGAGGTCGTGGACGAGACCTTCTACGGTACCATGGCCGCCGCCTATCAGTGGGGCTACCGCATCGCCATGATCACTTCCGGCGCCCTGCCGCTGGTGCTGGCCGACCATTACGGGTGGAATTTCTCCTACGCGATCATGGCCGGCTGCATGATCGTCGCCGTGGGCGCCACCCTTCTGGCGCCGCGGGAGAAGGCGACCCGCCCCCCGATGCGGTACACGGAAGACATGGACGCCCGTCCGGCGCTCGAAGTGATCGAATGGGCGGCGCGGCTGCTGCTGATCGTGGTCGGCGCCCTGCTGGCGGGCTCGGGCCTCGCCGCCAACGCCACCTTCCTCAACATGGTGATGGGCTGGTTCGGACAGTCGCCGGAAGCAGCCGAGGCCTTCAAGGCGACCTGGGAGTCGCGAGAGACCGGCATTTTCATCCAGTTCCCCGCCGTAGTCGCCGGCCTCGGTCTGATCGCCCTGGCCTGCGTCCCGCTGCCCGGAACCCCGACCCGTCCGGGGGTCTATCTGCGCCGCGCCTACGGTGAGCCGTTGGGCGAGTTCTTCGGGCGGTTCGGCACGAAGTTCGGCCTGCTCATCCTGGCCCTGATCTGCATGTACCGGCTGTCGGACTTCGTCCTCAACCTGATGAACCCGTTCTACATCGACCTTGGATTCTCGCTGACCGAGATCGCCGAGGTGCGCAAGGTCTACGGGGTGGTCGCCTCGCTCGTGGGCATCTCCGCCGGAGCCTGGGCCGTCAGTCGGCTGGGCATCCTCCGAACCATGGTCATCGGCGTCTTCGCCAGCCCCCTGTCGAACCTCGTCTTCATCTGGCTGGCCACTCAAGGGTCCAGCATGCCGGCGCTCTACGGGGCCATCACGATCGACAACTTCGCCACCGGCTTCGCCGGCACGGCGCTGATCGTCTACATGTCCAGCCTGACGGCCGCGGGCTTCACCGCCACCCAGTACGCCCTGTTCAGTTCGCTCTACGCCATCTTCGGCAAGATCATCGCCTCCCAGAGCGGGCGCATCGTGGACGGGTCGGCGAGGCTGGCGGAGGGGGGCGGCTTCACCGCCATGTTCCGGCCGATGTTCGCCGGCCTTCCGGAAGGCTCCCTCGCCAAGGGCGCGGAGATCACGGGGGTCACCCCCGCCTCCCTCGGCGCGGGTTATGCGACCTTTTTCGTCTATTCAGTGATCATCGGCGCCGTCGCGGTGGTGCTGGCCTTCATGATCGCGAAGCGGCAGCCGGAGATCGACGCCCGCGCCGAGGCCCGGAAGGCGGAGCTGGCGGAACGGGCGACCGAGGCCCAGCCCTCCTGATCACTCCTCGACCAGCGCCCCTTCCTCGTAGGCGGCGAAGGTGGCGGCGGTGATGATCTCGCTGACCGAGGCGCCGAGGCTGACGATCTGGACCGAGCGCTCCAGGCCGACCAGCAGGGGGCCGATGACGGTCGCGCCGCCGAGGGCCTGCACCAGGCGGGTTGAGATCGAGGCCGAGTGGATGCCGGGCATGACCAGGACGTTGGCGTCCTTGGACAGGCGCATGAAGGGATAGGCCGCGCGCGCCTCGGGATCGAGGGCCAGCTCGGCCGGCATCTCGCCCTCGTATTCGAAGTCCACGCCGCGCTGGTCGAGGATGCGGATGGCCTCGCGGATCATCTCGCCGCGGTTGCCGGGCGGGTTGCCGAATGTCGAGTAGGACAGGAAGGCGACGCGCGGATTGCGGCCCAGGCGGCGCACGGTGGCGGCGGCCTGGCAGGCGATGTCGGCGAGATCCTCGGCGCCCGGCAGTTCGTGGATCGAGGTGTCGGCCACGAACAGGGTGCGGCCGCGGGCCAGCAGGATCGACAGGCCGATCATGCGCTGGCGCACGTCGAGGACGCGGCGGACCTCCTTCAGCACCATGTTGAAGTTGCGCGTCACGCCGGTGACCATGCAGTCCGCCTGGCCGCGCGCGCACATGGCGGCGGCGAAATAGTTGCGGTCCTGGTTGATCATCCGCTGCACGTCGCGGCGCAGGTAGCCGCGGCGCTGCAGGCGCTCGTACAGCCAGTCGACGTAGTCGGCGTTGCGCTCCGAGATGCGGGCATTGACGATCTCGATGCCCATCTCGTCGAAGTTCAGCCCCGCCTCGGCGGCGTTCTTGCGGATCAGCTCCTCGCGGCCCAGCAGGATGGGGACGCCCAGTTCGGCCTGTTTGAAGCCCCAGGCGGCGCGGATCACGGCCGTCTCCTCGCCCTCGGCGAAGACCACGCGCTTGTCCGGCCCGGCGCGCACCGCGCCCGAGATGTTCTGCATCAGGGCGGCGGAAGGATCGAGGCGCGAGCGCAGCTGGGCGCGGTAGGCGTCCATGTCCTCGATCGGCTTGCGGGCCACGCCGGAATCCATGGCCGCCTGGGCCACGAAGGGCGGGATGTACCAGATCAGCCGCGGGTCGAACGGGGTGGGGATGATGTAGTCGCGGCCGAACTTCAGCTTGCGGCCGCGGTAGGCGGCGGCGACCTCGTCCGGCACGTCCTCGCGCGCCAGGGCGGCCAGGGCCTGGGCGCAGGCGACCTTCATCTCGTGATTGATCTGCCGGGCGCGCACGTCCAGGGCGCCGCGGAACAGATAGGGGAAGGCCAGCACGTTGTTGACCTGGTTCACATAGTCCGACCGTCCGGTGGCGATGATGGCGTCCGAGCGCACCGACAGCACGTCCTCCGGAGTGATCTCCGGGTCCGGATTGGCCATGGCGAAGATGATCGGATTGGGCGCCATGGAGGCGACCATCTCCTTGGTGATGGCCCCCTTGGCCGACAGGCCGAGCACAACGTCGGCGCCGACCATGGCCTCGGCCAGGGTGCGGTGGGGGGTGTCGGTGGCGTGGGCCGCCTTCCACTGGTCGATGTTCGGACGGCCCTGGTAGACCACGCCGTCGCGGTCGACGATGACGGTGTTCTCGCGCCGGACGCCGGCGGCCTTCATCAGACCGATCGAGGACAGGCCGGCCGCGCCCGCGCCGGACAGCACGACCTTGAGGTCCTCCAGCTTCTTGCCGGCCAGGTGGGCGGCGTTGATCAGGCCGGCGGTGGAGATGATCGCCGTGCCGTGCTGGTCGTCGTGGAAGACCGGGATGTCCAGCAGGTCCTGCAGCTGGCTCTCGATCTCGAAGCATTCGGGGGACTTGATGTCCTCCAGATTGATGCCGCCCCAGGTGTCGCCGATGTTCTTGACCACGGTGACGAATTCGTCGGGGTCGGTGGTCTTCACCTCGACGTCGAAGCTGTCGACGTCGGCGAAGCGTTTGAACAGGACGGACTTGCCCTCCATCACCGGCTTGGAGGCCATGGCCCCGAGGTTGCCGAGGCCGAGGATGGCGGTGCCGTTCGAGATGACGGCGACCATGTTGCCCTTGGAGGTGTAGTCGTAGGCCCGGTCCGGGTCCTGGGCGATCGCCAGCACCGGCACGGCCACGCCGGGCGAATAGGCCAGCGACAGGTCCCGCTGCGTCGCCATCGGCTTGATCGGGGCCATGGAGATCTTGCCCGGCCGCGGGCTGCGGTGGAACTCCAGCGCGTCCTCGTCGGAGAAGGTCTGCTTGTCGGTCAGGTCGGGCATCGTCGGCGTTTCGTCGGAGGCGGCGGGGGAGGGTTGTTCCTAGGCCCTGCGGCGCCGCCGGACAACCGGGACAGGCGGCCAGCGGCGGGCGTGCGTCATCGTCGTCCGGGGCGGGGGGCCGCGGAAGGTGGGGAGGGTGCGGGACAGCCGGGCTCGCCCGGTTGCAGTGAGTGTACCGTTTCGACGAGACGAACTGTCCCGCGCGGGCGTTGGACGCTCGCCCCGCCGGCTGGCGGCCCTTCTCGGGCCTCACCGGCGTTTCCGCTTCCCCGTTGCCGGGGAGGACGGAAGGCGGAACTTGCTGACGGTCTCGACAGGAGCGGTTCCGGCCACAGGCGCGCGGCGAGCAAGCGGGCAGGATCCATCCCTGCCCTCGAGGACCCCCGGACTCTCCTCCGCCCGGGCTTCATCGCTCGACCACAGCCCGCCGTCATCGAGGAACGTTGGATCCGACGCCCTCCCCGCCGACGGGATGGCCCTGATTGTAAGGGGGATCCCAGCTCCGTCGGACAAATCGCGTCTGGAAACCGGGATGTGGTTGAAAAGGCCGGGGTTCGTGTGCTGAGCCGGGGTGGGAATCCGCGGATTGCCAGCAAACGGCGGAGCTTGCTTCGGTCTTCGAAAGGTTCTCACGAAGGGCACGAAGGGATCACAAAGGACACGAAGGGGCCGGCGGGGCGTTCCGCGCCCGGAGGGCGCCATCTTGTATGACGGCGGGCCCAAGGGCCCGCGAGGCAGGGGGGGGCAGTCTGCCGTCGTGTTCGTTGTGGTCCGCCGTGCCCGCTGTGATGAACCTGCGGCGCCAAGCCTTGGGATCGCTACTCCGCCCAGCCCGGCTTCCGCTTGTCGAGGAAGGCGCGGACGCCGTCCTGGCCTTCGGGGGAGACGCGGGCGCGGGCGATGCGGCGGGCGGTGTCCTCCATCATGCCGTGGTCGATGTGGCGGCCGGCGAGATCGTTGACCAGCCGCTTGGCGTCGCCCACCGCGCCCGGGGCGCAGGCCTTCATGGCGTCGGACAGGGTGCGGACGAAGCCGTCGATGCCGTCGGCGGAGGCGAGCACCTGGCTGACGAGGCCGTAGTCCTTCGCCCGGTCGGCGTCGAACACCTCGGCGGTGGCGAACAGGGCGCGGGCGGCGCGCGGGCCGACGGCCTCGATGACATAGGGGGCGATGGTCGCGGGGATCAGGCCCAGTCTGACTTCCGAGAAGGCGAACTTCGCGCCCTTGACGGCCACGGCCATGTCGCAGGCGGCGACGATGCCGGCCCCGCCGCCCATGGCCGCGCCCTCGACCAGGGCCACGGTCAGGGCCGGGACGTCGTGCAGGGCCTTGAGCATCCTGGCCAGGCCGATGGCGTCGTCGCGGTTGTCGCTCTCGGACCAGTCGGCGGCGTCGCGCATCCACGCCAGGTCGGCCCCGGCGCAGAAGGTCCCGCCCGCGCCGCGGACGAAGACGACGCGCACGTGGTCGGCGCCGTGCAGGGTCTCGAAGGCCTCGTAGAGGGCGGCGATGGTCGGCGCGTCGAAGGCGTTCTTCTTCTGCGGCCGGTTGATGGTGACGAAGACGACGCCGTCCGGCGTGGAGTCGATGCGGACCAGCCGGTCGTTCGCGTCGGGCGCCGCGCCGGCCAGCACCGGATGGGCGATGGCGTTGATCTCGGCCGCCTCGGCCGGCGTGATGTCGAGGGCGTTGAGGTCGGCGTCGGTGGGTTTGGCCATGGTGGTCTCCTGCGGGGCTCAAGGGCTATAACGCGCGGGAGGGCGAACGGAACAGGGGGCGCCGATGGCGGCCAGCGCGACCGACCGCATCCGCAGCACCAGCGTGGCCAGCGTCTATGTCCACTATCTGGCCAAGGCGGAGAAGAAGGGACGGGGCAAGGCCGAGGTGGACGAGGTCATCCGCTGGCTGACGGGCTATTCGCAGGACCAGCTGGAGGCCCTGCTGGCGGCGAAGACCGACTTTGAGACCTTCTTCGCCGAGGCCCCGGCGATGAACCCGAACCGCTTCCTGATCACCGGGGTGATCTGCGGCTATCGCGTCGAGGAGATCGAGGACCCGTTCATGCGGGAGCTTCGCCACCTCGACAAGCTGGTCGACGAGGTGGCGAAGGGGAAGGCGATGGAGAAGGTGTTGCGAACGCCGGCGTGATCAGTCCGCCGGCTGCCGGGTCGGGCGCAGGATCGACAGGTCGTAGCCGAGTTCGCGCGCCCGGTTCATCACCGTCTCCCGGACCTGGGCGGACGGCTGGGGCGAGCGGGACAGCAGCCACAGGTTCCGGCCTGAAGGCTCGCCTACGATGGACCACGAATAGTCGTCGGCGCGGTCCAGCACCCAGTAGTCGCCGACGTAGAAGGGGCCCCAGAAGGACACCTTCAGCTTGGCGTTGTCGCTGCCGTCGACGACCCTGGCCCGGGCCTCGGCCGTGCGCACCTCGCCGTCCAGGCTGTCCTGGCGGCAGGTGTTGAGCACGCCCACCTGGCCATCCTCGCGCAGGCTGTACTCGGCGGTGACGCCCTCGCAGCCGCGCTGGAAGCCGAACTCGTAGCGGGCGATCTCGTACCAGAGGCCGGCGTAGCGGTTCAGGTCCACCGGCTTGGCGGGCTCGGGTACGGCCGCGTTGCCGACAGGGCCGCGCTGGAGGCCGGCGCAGCCGGTCACGGCGACGGCGGCGACGGTGAGGAGGAGGAGGGTCAGGGAGCGTTTTTTCATGGCGCCGGAAACGACCGATGAACGGCGCAGGTTCCGGGGTGCGACAGCGACGGCGTCGCCGCCTTGTCCGCTTCGAACCGTTGCGGACCTGTCGTCGATCAGATTGCATGGCGGTCTGGAGAGGCGGGGCCGTCGGGAGCACAGTCTTTGACTGGCTGGTTGAGATCGTGAAGAGGCACGGCCCGGCGGCGACGAGGTGGGGGCCAACGTGCGCCTGACTGTCCGGGGAGTCCTCTTCGACCCGGCGAGCCCACCTACATCCGGAACACGCCGAAGTCCGTCTCCGGGATCGGGGCGTTGAGGCTCGCCGAGATCGCCAGGCCCAGCACGTCGCGGGTCTGCGCCGGGTCGATCACCCCGTCGTCCCACAGGCGCGCGGTGGCGTAGTAGGGGTTGCCCTCGTCCTCGTATTTCTGGCGGATCGGGGCCTTGAAGGCCTCGGCCTGTTCTTCGGTCCAGGTGTCGGCGTCCCGGTGGACGGTGGCGAGGACGGCGGCGGCCTGTTCGCCGCCCATGACGCTGATCCGGCTGTTGGGCCAGGTGAACAGGAAGCGGGGCGAATAGGCGCGGCCGCACATGCCGTAGTTGCCGGCCCCGAAGCTGCCGCCGATCAGGACGGTGAATTTCGGCACCTCGGCCGAGGCCACGGCGGTGACCAGCTTGGCGCCGTTCTTGGCGATGCCGTCGGCCTCGTACTTGCCGCCGACCATGAAGCCCGAGATGTTCTGCAGGAACAGCAGCGGGATCTTCCGCTTGCAGGCCAGCTGGATGAAGTGGGCGCCCTTGAGCGCGCTTTCCGAGAACAGCACGCCGTTGTTGGCGAGGATGGCGACGGGATAGCCCCAGATGCGGGCGAAGCCGCACACCAGGGTCGTGCCGTACAGGGCCTTGAACTCGTCGAACTCCGAGCCGTCGACGAGGCGGGCGATGACCTCGCGCACGTCGTAGGGCGCGCGGACGTCGTCGGGGATGAGGCCGTACAGCTCCTCCGGGTCGAGGGCGGGGGCGACCGGCTCGCGCAAGTCCATCTCGACCCGCTTTACGGTATTCAAGCTGGCGACGATGTCGCGGACGATCTCCAGCGCGTGCGTGTCGTTGTCGGCCACGTAGTCGACCACGCCGGACTTGCGCCCGTGGGTCTCGGCCCCGCCCAGCGCCTCGGCCGAGATGACCTCGCCGGTGGCGGCCTTCACCAGCGGCGGGCCAGCGAGGAAGATGGTGCCCTGCTCGCGCACGATGACGGTCTCGTCCGACATGGCCGGGACATAGGCGCCGCCGGCGGTGCAGCTGCCCATGACGCAGGCGATCTGGGGGATCGACTTCGCCGACATCCGCGCCTGGTTGAAGAAGATGCGGCCGAAGTGGTCGCGGTCGGGGAAGACCTCGGCCTGGTGCGGCAGGTTGGCCCCGCCGGAATCGACCAGATAGACGCAGGGCAGGTTGTTCTGTTCGGCGATCTCCTGGGCGCGCAGGTGCTTCTTCACCGTCATCGGGAAGTAGGCGCCGCCCTTCACCGTCGGGTCGTTGGCGACGATCATCACCTCCCGGCCCGAGACCCGGCCGATGCCGCAGATCATGCCGGCGCCGGGGGCCTCGCCGCCGTACATGCCGTGGGCCGCCAGCTGGCCGATCTCGAGGAAGGGCGAGCCGGGATCGAGCAGGCGTTCGACGCGGTCGCGCGGCAGCAGCTTGCCGCGGGCGACGTGGCGTTCGCGCGACTTCTCCGACCCGCCGAGGGCGGCGCGGGCGACCGTCTGGCGGAGTTCGTCCCGCAGGGCGCGGTTGTGGGCGTCCAGCTTGCGGAAGGCGGGGCTGTTGCGGTCGATGGCGGACGTCAGCTTGGGCATGCGGCTGGTTTAGGGGCGATCCGGCGCGGGGCGAAGCGGTTCACCTCCCCTTTCGCGGCGGCGAATCGGGAGGACAGACCGCGTCAGCGGTCAGGAGGGGGCGGCGCAGGCGGCGAGTGAGTGACGTGCGAACCGACACCCGACGGAGCCGCCCCCTCCTGATCGTCGCTGGCCCGCCGATCTGTCCTCCCCATCGGCCTTTGCCGACGGGGACGTGAACGCATGAGCCCTCCTTATGTCAGCCCGGCCCAAATCCGGTTGACCCGGGCGGCGGGGCGTGGCCTGTGCCGCGGCCCATGTTCACGCTCAGCCCCGCCACCCGCGTCACCCTGAAGGACCTGCTGCATCTCGCCTGGCCGGTGGTGCTGGCGCGCGTCGGCATCATGACCATGGGGCTGACCGACGCCATCGTGGTGGGACACTACGCCTCGCGCGAGCTGGCCTACCACTCCCTGGCCTGGGCGCCGTCGTCGGTGGTGCTGACCACGGCGGTCGGGCTGATGATGGGGGTGCAGATACTCACCGCCCGGCTGAGGGGCGAGGGACGCCACGGCGAGATCGGCGCGGTGCTGCGCCGCGGTCTCGTCTACTCGGCCCAGATCGGCGTCGCCTCCATGCTGGTGCTCGCCCTGCTGGGGCCGTGGGCCATGCGTCACGCCGGATTCGGCGAGGGGCTGGGGGAGGGGGCCTCGGCGCCGCTGGTGATCTTCGCCCTGTCCATGCCGGCCTATCTGATCTCGGTGGCGGCCCAGTTCTTCCTCGAGGGGCTGTCGCGGCCCAAGCCGGGGATGTGGGCCATGTGGGTGGCCAACGGCGTCAACATCGCCCTGAACCTGCTGCTGGTGCCCGACCTGCTCGGCCTGGGCGTCGACGGGGCGGCGGCCTCGGCGTGGGCGACGTTCGGGGCGCGGACGGCGCTGGCCGCCTTCCTGATCGTCTACATCCTGCGCCTGCCCGAGGCGAAGGCCTGGAACCTGTGGCGGAAGCCGCCGCGCGACCCGGAGGTCGAGCGCGAACAGGTCAAGGTCGGCCTGGGCGCCGGGGCCTCGAACTTCATCGAGGTCAGCGCCTTCGCGGCCATGACCCTGATCGCCGGCCGGCTGGGCGCGGCCGAGACCGCCAGCTGGGCCATAGTCATCAACATGTCGGCCATCGTCTTCATGCTGCCGATGGGGCTGTCGTCGGCCACCGCAGTGCTGGTCGGCCGGGCCTACGGGGCGCGGGACCGGCGCGGGGTGCTGCGCGCCGGCCTGTGCGGGCTGGGGGTGGTGACGGTGCTGGCCTTCCTCGTCGCCCTGGCGATCTGGCCGACCGCCGGCCTGCTGGTGCGGGCCTATACGGCCGATCCGGCGCTGATCGCCATCGCCGGGCCGGCGCTGGTGCTGGCCACCCTGTTCTTCGTCGCCGACGGCATCCAGGTGGTGGCGGCCCAGGCCAACCGGGCGGCGGGCGACGTCTGGTGGCCGACAATCATGCATTTCGGCGCCTACGGGGCGATCATGATGCCGCTGGGCTGGGTGCTGGCGCCGGGGCTGGGCGTCGACGGCCTGGTGTGGGCGGTGATCATCGCCAGCCTGGTGTCTGGGAGCCTGCTGACCGGCCGCTTCCTGCGGGTGGCGCGGCGCGCGCCGCACCCGCTGCACGCGGAAGGATGACGGCGGGGCCCCGGCCTTCTATATCCGTCGCCTTCCCCAGACGCTCCGGACGACCATGGCCCGCATCCTGATCACCTCGGCCCTGCCGTACATCAACGGCATCAAGCATCTCGGCAACCTGGCCGGTTCGATGCTGCCGGCCGACGTCTGGGCGCGGTTCAAGCGGGCCCAGGGGCACGAGGTGCTCTACATCTGCGCCACCGACGAGCACGGCACCCCGGCCGAGCTGGCCGCCGCCGCCGCCGGGCAGGACGTGCGCACCTATTGCGACGAGCAGCACGAGATCCAGAAGAAGGCCGGCGAGGCCTTCGGCCTGAGCTACGACTGGTTCGGCCGCTCGTCGAACGCGCCCAACCACCGCCTGACCCAGCATTTCGCCCGGGTGCTGGAGGACAACGGCCTGATCGAGGAACGGGTCGACCGGATGATCTATTCGGTCGACGACGGGCGCTTCCTGCCCGACCGCTATGTCGAGGGCACCTGCCCGCATTGCGCCCACGTCGGCGCGCGCGGCGACCAGTGCGACAACTGCGGCCGGCTGCTGGACCCGACCGACCTGATCGATCCCTATTCGGCGGTCTCGGGCAGCCGCAATCTGCAGGTGCGCGACACGCGGCACCTGTACCTGCTGCAGACGAAGCTGGCCGACCGCATCCGGGCGTGGATCGACAGCCGCGAGGGCTGGCAGACCCTGGCCAGGTCGATCGCCTACAAGCACCTCGACGAGGGGCTGATCGACCGGGGCATCACCCGCGACCTGAAATGGGGCGTGCCGGTGGTGGCCGAGGACGGCGGCCCGCGCCCGGGGCTGGAGGGCAAGGTCTTCTACGTCTGGTTCGACGCTCCGATCGAATACATCGCCGCCACTGAGGAGTGGGCCGAGGCGACGGGCGGGACGTGGCGCGACTGGTGGCGCACCGACGAGGGCGCCGAGGATGTCCGCTACGTCCAGTTCATGGGCAAGGACAACGTCGCCTTTCACACCGTCAGCTTCCCGGCCACCATCCTCGGCTCGGGCGAGCCGTGGAAGACGGTCGACCAGCTCAAGGCCTTCAACTGGCTGAACTGGTACGGCGGCAAATTCTCCACCAGCCAGAAGCGCGGCGTGTTTATGGACCAGGCGCTGGAGCTGCTGCCGGCCGACTACTGGCGCTGGCGGCTGACCGCCTATGGCCCCGAGCACTCCGACTCGGCCTTCACCTGGGAGGATTTCCAGGCCTCGACCAACAAGGACCTGGCCGACGTGCTGGGCAATTTCGTCAACCGCATCGTCAAGTTCGCCGAGTCGAAATTCGGCGGCGTCGTCCCCGACGGCGGCGAGCCGGGCCCGCTGGAGGAGAAGCTGGCCGCCGACGTCGCGGCCGGCGTCGCCGAGGCCACCGCCGCCTTCGAGGCCATGGAGTTCCGCAAGGCCTGCCAGGCCCTGCGCGCGGTCTGGGTGCTGGGCAACGAGTATCTGCAGGAGGCGGCGCCGTGGACCGCCTTCAAGACCGACGTCGACCGCGCCGCGGTGGGGGTGCGCACCGGCCTGAACCTGGTGGGCCTGTTCGCCCGGCTGGCGGCGCCGGTGATGCCGTTCTCGGCGGAGAAGATCGCCGCCAGCGTCGGCTCGACCGATCTGTCGTGGCCGGCGGCCGACGAGCCCCTGCTGGACCGCCTGCCGCGCGGCGGCGCCGTGGCGGCGCAGGGCGTGCTGTTCGCCAAGATCGAGGACGCCCAGGTGGCGGAGTGGAGCGAACGCTTCGGCGGCGCCGAGGGCTGATCCCCCTCCGACCCTGAAACAGGAAAGGCCCGGAGCGCGCTCCGGGCCCTTTTTGTCAACCCGCCGGGGTCGGAACCGGCTGCGTCGGGGGCGGCGCCTCAGCGGCGGGCGTCCCGTGCGCGGGCGCCGCGCTGTCCTCTTCCCCGCGCGTGCCGCGCAGGTGGTGGGCGGCCTCCTCCTCGCTAATGTCGAGGAAGGCCGGAGCGGCGGCGTTGAACTCCTCCATCCGGTCGGTGCGCACGATCACCGAGCGGGCGCCGTCCCAGATCATGTGCAGGGCGACGTAGAGGACGATCAGCAGGCCGACGTAGCCGATCCAGCGGTGCTTCGTCAGGATCCTGGCGATGAAGGTCGCCGCCACCCCCATCAGGCCGATCGACAGCACCAGGCCGAAGACCATGATCCACGGATGCTCGTGCGCCGCGCCGGCCACGGCAAGCACATTGTCCAGCGACATGGTCACGTCGGCGATCATGATCTGCAGCAGGGCGGCCCCGAAGGACTTGCGCTTGAGGCCCAGCTCCTCGGGCGACGGCCCCTTGCCGTGCTCGATCTGCATGGCCAGCTGCAGCTCGGCCTCGGCCTCGGCCTGGTCGTGGGTGGCCTGCTCGCGCAGCTCGCGCCACATCTTCCAGCACACCCACAGCAGCAGGAAGCCGCCGGCCAGCAGCAGGCCGACAATGGCCAGCAGCTGGACGGTGATCAGGGCGAAGCCGATGCGCAGCACCACGGCCGCGGCGAGACCGATCAGGATGGCCTTCTTGCGTTGCTCGGGGGCCAGGGCCGCGGCGGCCAAGCCCACGGCCACGGCGTTGTCGCCGGCCAGCACCAGGTCGATCATCAGCACCTGGCCGAGGGCGGCCAGCTGCGAGGCGAGTTCGGGGGAGCTGAGGAATTCCATGGCCGCGCTCTAGGGGAGGAAGGGGCGGTTCGGCAAGCGGCCGGGAGCCGATCAGGTTCCGGAGCGCGCCCGCGCCGCCTCGTAGAGGGCGATGGCGGCAGCGTTGGACACGTTCAGGCTCTCGAAGCCGCCGGGCATGGGGATGCGGGCCATGACCTCGCAGTGCTCGGCCACCAGCCGGCGGACACCGTCCCCCTCCGAGCCCATGACCAGCACCGTCGGGCGGTGGTCCAGCGCCTGCTCCAGCGTCAGTTCGGCGTCGCCGTCGAGGCCGACCGCGCGCCAGCCGAGGTCGTCCAGCCGCTCCAGCGCCCGGCTGAGGTTGGTCACGCGCGCGCACGGCAGGCGCTCGGTGGCCCCCGCCGCCGCCTTGGCCAGGGCCCCGGCGAGGGCGGGGGAGTGGCGGTCCTGCACCACGATTCCCCGCGCCCCGAAGGCCAGGGCCGAGCGGAAGATGGCGCCCACGTTCTGCGGATCGGTCAGCTGGTCCAGCATGACGATGACGCCTTCGGCCGGCTCGGCCAGATCCTCCAGCGCCACGCCCTCCAGCGGGGCGACCTTGAAGGCCATGCCCTGGTGCACCGCCCCGGCGGGCAGCATGCGGGCGAGGGCCTGGCCGTCGACGATCTCAACCCGGTGGCCGTGCGGGGCGAGGCGGTCGCGCTCAATCTCGGCGGCGCGCTCCTCGACCGCCAGCAGCCGGCCCATGCCCTTGCGGGCCGGGTTGGCCAGGGCCGCCAGCACCGGGTGACGCCCCCACAGCCAGTTGTCGGCGT
>JAEZIH010000109.1 GCA_023416055.1 Pseudomonadota bacterium
GGTCTGGTTCTCGGGCTGGATCTTGACGTCTTCCTTGGCCTCGATGGCCTGGTGCAGGCCCTCGGATAGGCGCCGGCCGGTCATCATGCGGCCGGTGAACTCATCGATCAGGACGACCTCGCCGCCCTTGATGATGTAGTCCTTGTCGCGCTGGTACAGGGTGTTGGCCCGCAGCGCCTGGTTGACGTGGTGGACCAGCGAGATGTTGGCGGCGTCGTACAGGCCGGTGGTGTCGGCGGCCAGGTAGCCCCCGGCTTCCAGCATCTGCTCGATCTTCTCGGAGCCTTCCTCGGTCAGCAGCGACTGCTTCTGCTTCTCGTCGAGGTCATAGGTCGACTTGTCGACGATCAGCTGTTTCACCAGGCCGTCGACGATCTTGTAGAGCTCGGACCGGGCCTCGGTCGGGCCCGAGATGATCAGAGGCGTGCGCGCCTCGTCGATCAGGATGGAGTCGACCTCGTCGACGATCGCGAAATGGTGACCGCGCTGCACCATCTCGGACCGGTCATAGACCAGGTTGTCGCGCAGATAGTCGAAGCCGAACTCGTTGTTGGTGCCGTAGGTGATGTCGGCGTTATAGGCCGCCTGGCGCTGGCCCTGGCTCAGGCCGTTGACGATGACGCCGACCTCCATGCCCAGGAAGCGATAGACCCGCCCCATCCACTCGGCGTCGCGGCGAGCGAGGTAGTCGTTGACGGTGATGACGTGCACGCCCTTCCCGAGCAGGGCGTTCAGATACACCGGCGCCACGGCCACCAGGGTCTTGCCCTCGCCGGTGCGCATTTCGGCGATGCCGCCGTCGTGCAGGATCATGCCCCCGGTCAGCTGGACATCGTACTGGCGTTGGCCCAGCACCCGCTTGGAGGCCTCCCGGGCGACCGCGAAGGCGTCGTTCATCAGCTTGTCGAGGCTTTCGCCTGCCGCGATGCGGTCCCGGAAGGTGTCCGTCATCATTCGCAGTTCGCCGTCCGAGAGGGCGGCGTACTTGGCCTCGAGCGCGTTGATCTTCTGCACCCGGCCCATGAAATCCTTGACCTTGCGGTCGTTGGAGGAGCCGAAAATCTTCTTGGCGATGCCGAGCATGGATGATCCGAAGGCGGGCGAGCGGCTGACGCTCTGATACTGGAACGGTCCCGAAGGAGCGACGGCGAGACGCCCGGGCGAGACCTCGGCGGCGGCGGCCCGGAGCGCCTGTCTCAGGCGCGCGCGAGGGCCGCGCGAACGTTCGAAAACCCCTCGACTTGGGCGCAGGCGGGACTTAAGCACCGCCCTTATCCCTGTCAACGCGAGGGCCTTTGCCGCCCCGTGACGGAGCCGGTCCCGACATGACCTCCAGCCAGCCCCGGAAACCCGCCCGCCTCCTGATCCCGCTCGCTCTGGCGACCGTTCTCGCCGTGGCCGCCTGCGACCGCGGAGGCGGCTCCGACCGGCCGCCCGAGCCCGGCGACCGGGCGGTGGCCGAGGTTCAGGGCGAGACCATCTGGTCGTCGGACGTCAAGCGTGAGGCGGTGGCGCAGGGCTTGGTGGGCGAGGGCGAGCCGCTGGACGTCACCTCGGACCTGTTCCGCCGCGTGCTGGACGAGGTGATCGACCAGAAGCTGCTGGCCCGCGAGGCCGAGCGTCGCGGCCTCGACAATTCCGCCCTGGCCCAACGCCGGCTGGCGGCCACCCGCGAACGCATCCTCGGCGACATGCTGGTCGAGACCGTGGTCAACGGCGAGATCGACGACAAGGCGGTCGAGACCATCTACCGCGAACAGGTGCGGCTGGCCGAGACGTCCGAGGAGATCCGCAGCCGGCTGATCCTGTCGCGCACCCGCGAGGAGGCCGACGCCGTGATCGGCCTGCTGGCGCAGGGGGCGGCCTTCGAGGCCGTAGCCCAGCAGCGCTCGATCGACGAGGCGACCCGCTTCTCGGGCGGCGACCTCGGCTATGCGACGCTGGACGTGCTTCCTCAGGCCTATGCCGACGCCCTGCGCGGCAAGCCGGCCGGGTCCACCGTGGGTCCGTTCCAGACCGAGGGCGGCTGGGCTGTGCTCAGGGTCGAGGACCGCCGCAAGGAGACGCCGCCGACGCTGGAGCAGGCCCGGCCGCAAATCGTGCGCTATCTGACCTACGAGGGCGTGCGCCAGCTGCTGGAGCAGCTGCGCGGCAAGGCCAGGGTAGAGGTGCTGCTCAACGGCGGCGCGACCTCACAGGAGCCGGCCTCCGCGCCGCCAGCCCGCGCCCCGGCGCCGGCCGCCGCCACTCCGGCGAAGGCGTCATGAGCCGCGCGGGAGAGCCCGCCCGGGGCGGCGCCGGCCAGAAGATCGAACAGGCGCTGGAGAAGGCGCTCGATCCGCTGGCCACGGCGCTGAAGCGGGCCAAGACGCCGGCGCGTGCGGCTGCCCCGGGCAAGCCGGGGCTGCAGGTCTCGCCCCTGGCCGTGCCCTTCCCGACCATTCCGGCGATCCCGGGCGTCGAGATCGCCACCGCGCGGGCCGGCTTCTACAAGCACGAGCGCGACGACCTGGTGGTGTTCCGCTTTGCGCCGGGCACGACCTGCGCCGGCGTCTTCACCCGGCACAAGGTCGGTTCGGCCCCCGTGGACTGGTGCAAGCGGCATCTGGGCGCCGAGGGCGGCGGTTCGGAAGTGCGGGCCCTCGTGGTCAACGCGGGCTGCGCCAACGCCTTCACCGGCAAGGCGGGCGCGGACGCGGCGCGGCGCACGGCCTCCGAGGTGGCCAAGCGCTTCGGCTGTCGTCAGCGCGACGTCATGCTGGCCTCGACCGGCGTGATCGGGGTGGTGCTGGACGACCGCAAGATCGCCGTGCGGCTGCACGAGATCGAGACCGGGCTGTCGGCGGACAATTGGGCCGCCGCAGCCAAGGGCATCATGACCACCGACACCTTCCCCAAGGGCTCGTACGCCGAGTGCGAGATCGAAGGGGTCAAGGTCCGCGTCGCCGGCATCGCCAAGGGCTCGGGCATGATCGCCCCGGACATGGCCACCATGCTGGCTTTCATCGTCACCGACGCCGCCATCCATCCGAACGTGCTGCGCGCCATGCTGGGCCTGCACGTGCGCACCACCTTCAACAGCGTGACCGTCGACGGCGACACCTCAACCAACGACACCTGCCTGCTGTTCGCCACCGGCGCCTCGGGCGCGCCGCGCATCGGCCGGGTGGGCGACCGCCGGCTGAAGGACTTCAGCCGCGCGCTGGACAAGGTGATGCTCGACCTCGCCCACCAGCTGGTCCGCGACGGCGAGGGGGCGACCAAATTCGTCAAGGTCACGGTCGACGGCGCCGCCAGCCCGGCCTCGGCCCGAAAACTGGCCAAGTCGATCGCCGACAGCCCGCTGGTGAAGACCGCCCTGGCCGGCGAGGACGCCAACTGGGGCCGGGTGGTGATGGCCGTCGGCAAGACCGACGAGCCGGTCGACCGCGACCGCCTGATGATCCGCTTCGGCCCGCACGTGGCGGCTGTCGAAGGCGCGCCCTCGCCGCACTACGACGAGGCGACGATGAGCGCCTACATGAAGAACGCCGAGATCGACATCACCGTGGACGTCGGTTCGGGCCGGGCCTCGGCCACGGTGTGGACCTGCGACCTCACCAAGCGCTACGTCGAGATCAACGGCGACTACCGTTCGTGAGCGAGCCTCTCCCCACCGTCCTCGTCGTCGCCGTGGCGTTGATCGACGCCGACGGGCGCGTGCTGATCGCCCAGCGGCCCGAGGGCAAGCAGCTGGCCGGACTGTGGGAGTTTCCGGGCGGCAAGGTCGAAGCCGGCGAGCGGCCCGAGGCCGCGCTGATCCGCGAGCTCAAGGAAGAGCTGGACATCGACGTCAACGAGGCCTGCCTGGCCCCGTTCGTTTTCGCGAGCCACGCTTACGATTCATTTCACCTGTTGATGCCACTCTATCTCTGCCGCCGCTGGTCGGGGGTGGTGCGGAACCGCGAGCACGCGGCTCTGAAGTGGGTGCGGCCCAGCCAGCTGGCCGACTATCCCATGCCCCCGGCCGACGAACCTCTGGTCGCCTGGCTGCGCGACCTGCTCTAGCCGCCGAAGGAGGGGGCCATGCGCGCAATGCTCACCCGGTTCCTGACCGACGACAGGGGCGCGACCGCGCTGGAGTACGGCCTGATCATCGCCCTCGTCTTCCTCGTCGCCCTTGCCGGGATCACCGCCTTCGCGGGGGCGGGCTCAGGGACGTTCAACGTGGCGATGGGCAGGCTGGCGGCGGCCATCGGCGTGAACTGAGGGCCGTCACTCCTCCTCGCCTGTCCATTCCCTGACGCCGAGAGCATCGGCCAGACGCATCTTCGCCGAGCCCCGCGGCAGCGGCTTCTGCTGGCTCTCGTGCGGCGCCCAGCCGGCCAGGTGGATGATCTCGAAGGTCGCCGGGATGCGGCCGTCCGGTTCGGCGAACTGCTCGGCATAGACCTCGGCGGTGCGCGCCAGCATGCCGCGGGTCATCGGCCGGATCGCGCCGGCGAGGGCGTTGGTCTCTCCCATGGCGCGGAGGTCGTGGACCAGGGCGTAGAGGTCCGGATAGCGCACCGTCACCCGGTCGACGTCCGCCACCGGCAGGGCGAAGCCGGCCCGCTGCAACAGGGCGGCGCCGTCGAAGCCGTCGGCGAAGGGCGAGACCCGTGCCTGGGCCCCGCCGCGCACCTCGAGCTCGGCCTGGGTGAGGGCGGCGCGCAGTTCCTTCAGCGTGCCGGCCCCCAGCAGGGTGCCGAGGAACAGGCCGTCGGGGCGCAGGGCCCGGCGGATCTGGGCCAGGGCGCCGGGCAGGTCGTTGGCCCAGTGCAGGCTCATCAGAGAGACGACCAGGTCCTGCGACTGCGGCTGGAGGGGAAGGGCGGCGGAGCCCGGCGCGGCGCGGGCCGCAGTGTCGCCGACGGGGCGCACCGGCCCGACCCGCCGTGCAGCAGCGCTGCCGGCCAGCAGGTCGGCGAAGGGGCCCGGGTGCGCCGACAGGTCGACGACATCGGAGAAGTCGCGCAGGATGACCTCCAGGCTGTTCACCGCGTTGGCGGCGGCCCGGACGTGCAGGAAGTCGGCCGAAGCGAACGCCTTCTCGCCCCGCGCCAGCTTCGCCGCGCGACGGCGGCTGTCGAAAATCTCGGGGGGACCGTGGGAGGCGCTCATGGGCCGACAGGATGGGGACTGGCGCGAGCGATTGGAAGCCGGGCGGACGCAGGTCGCGTTGGGATTGCGCGCTCTCGGCCGCAGCGCCGCGGATCTGCTGCTGCCGCCGCTGGCCCACGACGGCGGCCAGGCCGCGGCCGCGGCCGGCCTGACGGCGGGCGCTTGGGCCAAGGTCGTCTTTCTCGAGGATCCCGTCTGCGACGGTTGCGGCGCGGCCTTTGAGATGGACGCCGGGGCCTTCGCCGAGGCGCGCTGCGCCGCCTGCCTCGCCAGGCCCTACGCCTTCGCGAGGGCCCGGGCCGCCTGCCTCTACGACGAGGCGTCGCGCGGGCTGATCCTGAAGTTCAAGCATGCCGACCACCAGCCCTATGCGCCGCTGTTCGCGCGCTGGCTGAGCCGGGCGGCCGCGCCGCTGCTGGGCGAGGCGGACGCCGTCGCGCCGGTGCCGCTGCATCGCTGGAGACTGCTGTCGCGACGCTTCAACCAGGCGGCCGAGGTGGCCCGGCCGCTGGCGCGCTCATCCGGGCTGGACTACCTGCCCGACGCCTTGGTGCGGCGGACGCACACCACCAGCCAGGGCGGAAAGTCCGCCCGCGGCCGTCGTCTCAACGTCAGGGCGGCCTTCGCCGTGACCGAGGCCGGCAGGCGCAGGGTCAAGGGACGGCGCATCCTTCTGGTCGACGATGTGTTGACCACGGGCGCCACCGCCGAGGCCTGCGCCAGCGCGCTGCTCGAGGCGGGCGCCCGCGCCGTCGACCTGGCCGTCATCGCCCGGGTGCGGACGACGCGGGAATTGCCTACATAGGCCCCACCCAGTCTGGAGTTCTCCTTGGCCGACATCGTCATCTACACCAAACCCGGCTGCCCCTATTGCGTGGCCGCCATGTCCCTGCTGGAGCGCAAGGGCGCCGAGTTCACCGAGATCGTCGCCTCCAACGACCCGGAGAAGAAGCAGGAGATGATCCAGCGCTCCGGCGGCCGCATGACCTTCCCGCAGATCTTCATCGACGGGACGCACGTCGGCGGGTCGGACGATCTGCACGCGCTTGACCGCAAGGGCGACCTGGACGCAATGCTCGCTGCCTGATGACGAGCCTGCCGATCGCCCTGGTCCAGACGCGCACGCCGGCCTCGCCGGCCGCCGCCCTGGCCCACGTCGAGCCGCTGATCCGCGAGGGGGCGGCAGGCGGGGCGAAGCTGATCCTGACCCCCGAGGCGACCAACTTCGTGATCCGGGATCGCGCCCGTCGCGACGCTGTTCTGACCACCGTCGACCAGGACGAGGTCGTCGGGAAGCTGCGGGCGCTGGCCGGGGAGCTCGGTGTCTGGCTGCTGATCGGCTCCGTCATCGTGCGTTCGGGCGTGGAAGGCGACGATCGCGCCGCCAACCGGTCGCTTCTCATTGACGATCACGGCGCCATCGCCGCGGCCTACGACAAGCTGCACGTCTATGACGTCGACCTGCCCACGGGCGAAAGCTGGCGCGAGAGCGCCGCGATCCGCCCCGGCGACGCGGCCGCGGCGGCCGACACGCCGTGGGGGCGGCTGGGCCTGACCGTCTGCTACGACCTGCGCTTCCCCCAGCTGTTCCGGGCGCTGGCCAAGGCGGGCGCCGCGATGATCGCCGTGCCCTCGGCCTTCACCGTGCCGACGGGCGAGGCCCACTGGGAAAGCCTGCTCCGGGCGCGCGCCATCGAGACCGGCTGCTGGATTCTCGCTCCGGCCCAGGGCGGCGAACATGAGGACGGCCGGCGCACGTGGGGCCGGTCGATGGTGGTTGATCCATGGGGCGGGGTGGTCGCGAAGCTTGACCACGATGCGCCGGGCGTGCTGTTCGCGAGCCTTGACCTCGGAGCGGTGGCCCGCGCCCGCCAGGCCGTGCCGCAGCTCACCCACGACCGCGACTTCGCCCTGCCGTCATGATCCGCTACGCCCTCCACTGCGATCTGGCCCATGAGTTCGAGGCCTGGTTCGGCTCGTCCGCCGACTATGACGACCAGTCCGCCCGCGGCCTCGTCCAGTGCCCGGTCTGCGGCTCGACCTCGATCAGCAAGCAGATCATGGCCCCCGCGGTGGCGGGGACGAAGAAGAGAGCCGCGCCCGATCTGGCGGCGAAGATGCAGACCATGATGATGCAGGCGGCGCGCGAGGTGCGCAGCCACGTCGAGCGGAATTTCGACTACGTCGGCGACGCCTTCGCGCGCGAGGCTAGGGACATCCACGAGGGGCGCTCGGAGAAGCGCGAGATCTACGGCGAGGCCACACCCGCGGAAGTGCGCAAGCTCAGGGAGGACGGCGTGCCCTGCGCCCCCCTGCCGTCGGCGCCGCCGGACCCGGCCAAGCTGAACTGAGCGGAGGCGCCATGCTTGTTCCCACCCTTGTCATGGCGCTGTTCCAGACCCTTTCCCCGCCCGACCTGTCGTGGATGGCGGGCTACTGGCTGAGCTGCGAGGACGGGCGCGAGGCGTCGGAAACGTGGAGCGATCCGCGCGGCGGCCTGATGGTTGGGCACGCCGTGTCGCTGGAGGACGGCCGCCCCTCGTTCGAGGTCTCGCATATCGGGCCGACGCCGCAGGGCTTCGCCTATGTGGCCCAGCCGGGCGGCAGGGCCCCGACGATCTTCGTGATGTCGGAGACCGGGCCCAACCGCGTCGTCTTCGCCAATCCGGACAACGACTTTCCGACCCGCATCGTCTACGAACGCGACGGAGACGCGCTGTACGCCCGCATCGAGGGCGAGATCGGCGGGCAGGCGCGGAGCATGGAATGGACGTTCGAGGCGGCCCCGCTGAACACACGCTGCCCGGGCTGAGGTGGCGGCCGATGACGGCGGCCGATCTGGACGCCGTCGCCGCCATCGCCGTGCTCGCCTTCCCCGATCATTTCGAGGGGCGGGACTGTTTCGAGAACCGGCTGACCCTGTACCCCTCGGGATGTTTCGTTCTGGCAGGAGCGGACGAGGAGCCGAAGGGCTATCTGGTCGCCTATCCGTGGATCGCCCATGACGCGCCGGCCCTGAACGTGCTGATCCCCGCCCTGCCGGCGGAGGCGAAGGTAATGTACCTGCACGACCTGGCGCTGCATCCCGAGGTGCGCGGGCAGGGCTGGACGGGGCCGGTCGTGGAACGGCTGGCGGAGGAGGCGAGGGCGGGCGGCTGGCCGGCCCTGGCGCTCGTCGCGGTGAACGACGCCGCGCCCTTCTGGGAAGGACGCGGCTTCAGCGTCGTCGAGACACCGGAACTGGCGGCGAAGCTGGCCAGCTACGGGCCAGACGCACGCTACATGGTTCGCCGGCTGGAGGCCTAGCTGCGGGTCCAGCCCTTCGCGGCCATGCAGTCGCGGAAGTCGCGCGAACCCTGACCCTTGCCGGTCGAGTTACGGCAGTCGGCGCGGGCCTGGTCGAAAGGCTGGGCGTTTTCGCCGTGCCAGGCGAAGTCGTCGCTGTCGCCGGCGTCGATGACGGTGACGCAGGCCGAGGTCATGAAGGCGGCCGAGACCGCGGCGAGAAGGGCGATGCGCTTCATTTGGGAGCTCCTGTCAGGGGAGGGAAGGAAGGCCTCCCTAATCTCACCGCCAAGCTGAGCTGTCCCGTTAAAACGCCGTCAGGTCGATGAACGCCCGATGAACCCGGTCAGTCTCGGGTGGCGACCATCATGTAGTTGACCGCCGCGTCGGCGCTTTCGCTCCACTGGTCGGTCAGCGGATTGTAGGCCAGGCCGAAAGGGCCGCTGACCGCCAGCGGCTCTTCCGACAGCATCAGCCGGATCTCGTCCGGCTTGAGGAACTGGCGCCAGTCGTGGGTGCCGGCGGGCACCCAGCGCAGCACATACTCGGCGGCGACCTTGCCGAGGGCGAGAGAGCGCAGGGTGCGGTTCAGGGTGGCGACGATCATCATTCCGCCCGGCTTCACCATCCCGGCGCAGGTGCGCAGGAAGGCTTCCGGGTCGGCGACGTGCTCGACCACCTCGAGGGTCAGGACGATGTCGAAGGGACCGGCGCCCTCGGCCGCCAGCTGCTCGGCCGTGGCGGCGCGATAGCCGATGTCGAGGCCCTGCTGTTCGGCGTGGACCCGGGCGGTGCCGATGTTCTCGCTGGAGGCGTCGATGGCGGTCACTTCGAAGCCGAGCCGGCGCATGGGCTCGGCGATCAGGCCGCCGCCGCAGCCCACGTCCAGCAGGCTGAGGCCGGCGAAGGGCTGGCGGCTCCGGATGTCGCGTCCGAAGCGTTCGGCGGCGCGGTCGCGGATGAAGGCCAGGCGGGCGGGATTGAACCGGTGCAAGGGCGCGAACGGGCCGCGCGCGTCCCACCACTCCGCGGCCTGGGCCGAGAAGCGGGCGACGTCGGCCGGGTCGATCGAGGGGCCTGCGGCCTGATCGTTGAATTCGCCCGCGCTTTGGGGTTCCCGGCTGTTCGCCGTGTGGTTAGAAGCGACCATGGCCGAGGCATGAACCCCTGAGGCCGTCCACGCAAGACGGGAGCGGCTCGCCACGATGACGCGGCCAGACACCACGCGACTGGTGATGAAGTTCGGCGGCACCTCCATGGGCGACCTGGAGCGCATCCGTCGCGCCGCCCGCATCGTCGCCGCCGAGGTCCAGGCCGGGCGCAGGGTCGCGGTAGTGGTCTCGGCCATGGCCGGCAAGACCAACGAGCTGGTCGCCTGGACCGACGGGGCCGGCCGGCCCGCCCAGGGCGTGGAGATGTCGGACGACGAATACGACGTGGTGGTCGCCTCCGGCGAGCAGGTGACCTCCGGCCTGCTGGCCCTGACCCTGCGCAACCTGGGCCTCAACGCCCGCAGCTGGATGGGCTGGCAGATCCCCATCCTGACCGACGACGCCCACGGCCGGGCGCGCATCGAGGATGTGCCGGGCGAGGTCATCGGCGCCGCCATCGACGGCGGCGAGGTGGCGGCGGTGCCGGGCTTCCAGGGGGTGACCCGCGACGGGCGCATCACCACCCTCGGCCGCGGCGGCTCGGACACCTCGGCGGTGGCGGTGGCGGCGGCGCTGGGCTGCGCCTGCGACATCTACACCGACGTGGACGGGGTCTACACCACCGACCCGCGCATCGAGCAGAAGGCCCGCCGCCTCGAAAAGGTCTCCTACGAGGAGATGCTGGAGATGGCCTCGCTGGGCGCCAAGGTGCTGCAGACCCGCTCGGTGGAACTGGCCATGGCCAGGCGGGTCCCGGTGCGGGTCCTGTCCAGCTTCATCGAACCGGACGCCGACGGCGTCCTGCCCGAGAAGGGCGGCACCCTGATCTGCGACGAGGAGGAGATCGTGGAGAAACGCATCGTATCCGGCGTGACCATGAGCCGTGACGAGGCCCGCATCACCCTGCTCGGCCTGTCCGACCGGGTCGAGGCGCCGGCGGACGTCTTCACCCGTCTGGCCGAGGCCAACGTCAACGTCGACATGATCGTGCAGAGCCAGGCGCGCACCGAGGGCGCGGTCAACCTGACCTTCACCACCGGCCGCCGCGACGCGCCGCGGGCCGCCGAGCTGATGCGCGCCGCCCAGCAGGAGATCGGCTTCGAGGAGCTGCGCGTCGACGAGGACGTCGCCAAGGTCTCGGTCATCGGGGTGGGCATGCGCAGCCACGCCGGCGTGGCCCAGACCATGTTCCGGGCCCTGGCCGACAAGGGGATCAAGTTCCAGGCCATCTCGACCTCGGAGATCAAGATCAGCGTGCTGATAGACGCCGCCTATTCCGAACTGGCGGTGCGGGCGCTGCATTCGGCCTACGGTCTGGAAGCGGTCTAGAAACGAAGCGTGGCCGCGCCCATGTTGGGCGAGGTTGCACAGGAGGGGCCATGCCGGCTGGCGGAATGACGACTAGGGGGCCGCGAAACCTCCTTCGCCAGATCCGCGAGGCCATGGCGGGGGCGGCGCCGGCGCAGCAGCGCCTCGACACCGTCGTGCGCATCATCGCCCAGTCGATGGTGGCCGAGGTCTGCTCCATCTATCTGCGCCGCGCCTCGGGCGAACTGGAGCTGTTCGCCACCCAGGGCCTGAAGCCGGAGGCCGTCCACAACACCCGCCTGCGACCCGGCGAGGGCCTGGTTGGCGAGGTGGCCCGGACGGCCGAGCCCATCAGCCTGTCCAACGCCCCGTCGCACCCCAGCTTCGCCTACCGACCCGAAACCGGCGAGGACCCCTATCACGCCTTCCTCGGCGCCCCCCTGCTGCGCGGCGGCCGGGCTATCGGGGTGCTGGTCGTCCAGAACCGCTCCGAGCGTCGCTACGATGACGAGGAGGTCGAGGACATCCAGACCATCGCCATGGTCCTGGCCGAGACCGTGGCCTCGGGCGAGCTGCTGGCCCAAGACGAACTGCGCGACATCGAGGTGGCCCCGCACCGGCCGGAGCGGCTGAAGGGCCAGCGCTTCGCCGAAGGTCTGGCCTACGGCCACGTCGTGCTGCACGAGGCGCCGGTTCCACCGGAAAACCTGCTGGCCGAGGATCCCCAGGCCGAGGAGGTGCGGCTGCGCGAGGCGCTGCAGGCCTTGCGGGCCAATATCGACAGCATGCTCGAGGGCGGCCCCGGCAAGCTGGCCGGCCAGTCGTTCGAAGTGCTCGAGACCTACCGCATGTTCGCGGACGACCGGGGCTGGAACCGCTCGCTGGAGGAGGCGGTCCGCACCGGCCTGACCGCCGAGGCCGCCGTCGATCGGGTTCGCAACGAGCACCGCGCCCGCTTCGCCACCGCCCGCGATCCCTACATCCGCGAGCGGCTGCACGACTTCGAGGACCTGGCCAACCGTCTGCTGCGCCTGTTGGCGGGCGACAAGCCCGGCGAGCGCGACCTGCCCGACGACGCCATCCTTGTGGCCCGCAATCTCGGACCGGCGGACCTGCTCGAATATCCGCGCAACAAGCTGCGGGGTCTGTTGCTGGAGGAGGGCTCGGCGGCCAGCCACGCCGCCATCGTCGCCCGGGCGCTGCAGATCCCCTGCGTCGGCCGTCTGGCCGGGGTGCGCGACCGGCTGTCCGAAGGGGACCTGGTCATCGTCGACGGCGAGACCGGCGAGGCCTACCTGCGCCCGCGGCCGGACATGCTGGCGGCGGTGCAGTCGCGCATCGAGGTGCGCAGCGAACGGCAGGCCGAGTTCACACGTCTGAGGGGCGTCGATGCGGTCACCCTGGACGGCACGCGCATCTCCCTGCTGACCAACGCGGGCCTCGCCGTCGACCTCGAGAACCTCGACGCGACCGGGGCGGAGGGCATCGGCCTGTTCCGCACCGAATTCCAGTTCATGGTCTCGGAGGAGCTGCCGCGGCTGGACAGCCAGACGGCGCTCTACAAGCTGGTGCTAGACACGGCCGGGAACCGGCCGGTCACCTTCCGCACCCTCGACATCGGCGGCGACAAGGTCCTCCCTTATCTGGAGACCGAGCGGGAGGAGAACCCGGCCCTCGGGCGTCGCGCCGTGCGTCTGGGGCTGGACCGGCCCGGCCTGCTTCGACTGCAGCTCAGGGCGCTGCTGACCGCTGCAGCGGGCCGCGAGCTGCGCGTCATGTTCCCGATGATCGCCACGGTCGACGAGTTCCGCGCCGCACGCGAGCTGGTCGACATCGAATGCGCCTGGGCGCGGCGACGGGGGCGGGCCCTGCCGGCCCTGCTGCGGGTCGGGGCGATGATCGAGTGCCCGTCGCTGCTGTGGCACCTCGACGCCCTGCTGCCGCTGACCGACTTCGTCTCGATCGGCACCAACGACCTGTTCCAGTACATGTTCG
>JAEZIH010000118.1 GCA_023416055.1 Pseudomonadota bacterium
CGGCCTGGGCGCGCTGCTCGGGCGTGATCACCCCGGCGTCGACCATCTCGTTCAGCACCACGGTGGCGCGGGTGGCGGCGCGCTCGCTTTCGGACACCGGGGAGTAGCGCGACGGGGCCTTGAGCAGGCCGGCCAGCAGCGCCGCCTCGCCGACGGTCAGGTCCTTGGCGCCCTTGTCGAAATAGCGCTGCGACGCCGCCTCGATGCCGTAGGCGCCCGCGCCGAAATAGACCCGGTTCAGATAGAGGGCGAGGATCTCCTTCTTGGAGAATTTCATCTCCAGCCACACGGCCAGCATCAGCTCCTGGCCCTTGCGCTTGATGTTCTGGTCCGGGGACAGGAACAGGTTCTTGGCCAGCTGCTGGGTCAGGGTCGAGCCGCCCTGCACCACCCGGCCGGCGCGCATGTTGGCGGCGATGGCCCGGCTCATGCCGATCGGGTCGAAGCCCGGGTGGTGGTAGAAGCGCCGGTCCTCGATGGCGATGAAGGCGGCGGGGACGTAGTCCGGCAGGGCGTCGAGGTCGGCCGGCGGGGCCTGCTGGGTGCCGCGCACCGCGATCAGGGCCCCGTTGCGGTCGAGGTAGGTGATCGAGGGCTGGCGGTCGACGTTGTAGAGGGTCGAGGTGTCCGGCAGGTCGCGCGCGAAGACGGCGAAGAAGACCACCAGGAATATCAGGCCCCAGACCGCCAGCACCGCGCCCCAGTACAGCAGGCGCTGCATGGGCGTGCGCGCGGAACGCGGCCCGTCGCCGCCGTTCCGACCGAAGCTGAAGCCCGAACCCGCCATCGACACCTCACCTGTCCAGCTTAGGTCTTAGCCGTTCGCCGGACGCACGCAAACGTCCCACACGTCGTCAAACGAGCGTGCGGGACGTTTCCGCCGAAAGCATGGCCCGAAGGGCGTTACTCCAGAAACGCCTTCACCTCGGCGGCGAAGAGTTCCGGCTGGTCCAGCATGATGAAGTGGGCGCTGTCGTCGATCCGCTTGAGCGTGGCGCCCGGCAGGGTGGCGAAGGAGGCCTGGTAGATGCCGTCGGTGATCTCGGGCGTCATGCGGGGGTCGTTGAACTTGACGTAGAGCACCGTGGTCGGGGCGGTGATCGCGCCGAGCTCGGGCCGCAGGTCGGTGACGATCAGTTCGCGCATGGCCGAGGCCGCCACCTTCTGGTCGGTGTTGGCGCCGTCCTCGAGCGGTCCGGCGCGGCGGGACTCGGTGTTGATCATGCCGGTGATGCTGGCCCCGGACTGGGCGAGCCAGTCCTCGCGGCTGGCGTGGGCCATGCCCTGGTAGACCATCTCCGCCGTGGGGGCGACGCTCTCGGCCGTGGCGCCGGGCGCGCCGAACATGGCGCCCATGAAGGGGATCATGTCGACGACCATCAGCTTGCCGACCGCGTCGGGGTGGCGGGCCGACAGCATCATGGCGATGGTGCCGCCCATCGAGTGCCCGATGACGGCGGGCTTCTGCAGCCCCTGCTCTTCAATGTAGCGGGCGATGTCCTCGGCGACCGGGGCCGAGACGGGACCGGTGGCGTTGTCCCTGGCCGGCGCGCCGGCGAAGCCCTGGACGTGGATGCGGTGGACCCGGTAGCGGCCCTTCAGCTCGTCGGTGAGCAGGTCCCAGACGTGGGGGGACGAGGACAGGCCCGGGATCAGGATGACGTCGCCGACCGGCGCCTCGGGTCCGTCGACCCGGACGTGGAAGCGGCCCGACTCGAAGTTCGCGTGATGGTGGCCGTGGTCGCTCTCGGCGCCGTGGGCCTCCTGGGCGAAGGCGGGCGTGGACAGGGCGGCGGCGGCGAGGACGGCGGTGAGCAGGGCCGGCAGGACGGGTTTCATCGATCTAGCCTCTTCGACAGGGTTCGGCTGCGCAAGTACGACTCTTACTTTGCAATGTAAAGCGCTTTCCAAATGCGCACGGCGAGCCGCTGGCGGGAACGCCGGGCCCGCGCCTAGAATAGCAGACATGACGCCTCCCGATACCGCCGCGGCCGCGCCGCGCGCCGACGCCCGCTCCGCGCCCCCGCCCGCCGCCTTCGGCAAGGGCTTCGTGCTGGACACCTGGTATTTCGTCGCCCTGTCGCGCGACGTGGCGGCCGGATCGCTGAAGCGGCACGAACTGCTGGGCGAGCCTGTTCTGATCGGCCGCACCCGCGCCGGACAGGTCTACGCCATGCGCGACATCTGCCCCCACCGCGCCGCGCCGCTGTCAGCCGGCCGGCTGGTCGAGAAGCCGGGCGAGGGCGAGACCATCGAGTGCTGCTATCACGGATGGCGCTTCCGCCCTGACGGCGTCTGCGCCGCCATCCCGTCTCTGGTCGAGGACCAGGCCTATGAGCCGGAACGCATCCGCGTGCGTTCCTACCCCGTGCGCGAGAGCCAGGGGATGGTCTTCGTCTGGATCGCCTCGGACCCCCGCAATCCGGCCGAGCCGGACCACGAACCGCCGGTCTTCCCCGGCGTGGTCGGCGGCGACGCCCGGCTGGTGGAGTGGATGGATTTCGAGTCCCACATCGACCACGCCGTCGTCGGCCTGATGGACCCGGCCCACGGGCCCTACGTGCATCAGCAGTGGTGGTGGCGCTCGGAGCATTCGATGCACGAGAAGGCCAAGGCCTTCGAGCCGCGCGAGCTGGGCTTCGCCATGGTGCGACACGCCCCGTCGTCCAACAGCCGCGCGTACAGGATTCTCGGCGGAGCGCCGGCGACCGAGATCAGCTTCCGCCTGCCCGGCTTCCGCTGGGAGCATATCCAGGTCGGCGACAAGCAGGTGCTGGCCCTGACCTGCCTGACGCCGCGGTCGGACACGCGGACGACGATCACCCAGATCTTCTGGTCGGACCACTGGGTGTTCAACATCGCCCGCCCGTTCCTGCGACTCGGCGTGCGCGCCTTCCTGAAGCAGGACGGCGGCATGGTGAACCTGCAGAACGAGGGCCTGCGCTACGACCCCGCCCTGATCTGGATCGACGACGCCGACAAGCAGGCCAAGTGGTACCAGCAGCTGAAGCGGGAATGGGCGAAGAGCCGGGCCGAGGGGCGGCCGTTCCAGAACCCGGTCAAGCCGGCGACGCTGAGGTGGAAGAGCTGAGCGTCCATCCCCGGGCCGCATGAAGAAAAGGCCGCGACGGGGATGTCGCGGCCTTTCCGATCTCAGGAGAGGGACTGTCTTACTGCCGGCTGATCGCGCCGGCGAGGATGACGTCGACCTGCTTGCCGAGACGCTCGGTCATCTGGGCCTCGGTCCAGTTGTCGTAGGCGGCGCGGCGGTAGTTGGACAGGAAGGCGTCGTACACGAGCTCGGAGAGCAGGCGGAC